>JBHHVG010000144.1:0-7283 GCA_046754165.1 Myxococcota bacterium | reverse complement strand
GCTCAACCATGAGCGCATCGGGTTGGCCGCCTTCGGCAGCTCCGCGCAGCGCGTCTTCGACGACGTGCGCGAATGGGCCCTCGCCACGCGCGACGGCGACGGCCAACGCATCGCCCGGCGCCCCTGGGTGCAGCACGCCCTGGCCGAAGCCTACGTCCTTCTCCAGGCCCTCAAGGTGATGAATTGGCGCCTGGCCTGGGATCTCGAGCGCGGCGTCGTCGACGCGGCACAGACTTCCGCGGCGAAGGTGTTCAGCACCGAGTCCGTGATCGAGGTCTATCGGCTGCTCCAGGAAGTGGTCGGCGCGGCGAGCAACCTCCACGAGGAATCCCCGGGCGCGGTCCTCGAAGGGCGGCTCGAGCGGGAATCGCGCGGTTGCCAGATCAACACCTTCGGAGGCGGCGTCAACGAGATCCAGCGCGAGATCGTCGCGATGCTGGGCCTCGGCATGCCGCGCGCACCGCGTTAGCCGCGGGCGCGACGGGAGATCGCGAGTGAATTGGACGGAATCCGCGCCACGGGCAACCGCCCCGAAGCGCAGCCGGCCGCGGCCGGCCATCACGCACGACAACGCGTTCTTCTGGAAGGGCGTCGAAGCGGGGCGGCTGCTGCTGCAGCGTTGTCGCTGCGGGCGGCTGCGGCACCCACCGGGACCCATGTGTCCCGTCTGTCACTCCCTCGAATGGACGGCGTGGGAAGCGAGCGGGAGGGGCCACGTCTACAGCTACGTGGTCGCCCACCATCCGGCGGTGCCGCCCTTCGACTACCCCAACCTGATCGTTCTGATCGAGCTGGAAGAGGGGACGCGCATCGTGTCGAACCTGATCGGCGTCGATCCCGACGACGTCGAGGTGGAGATGCCGGTGCAGGCGGAGTTCGTGGAGCTCGAGCCCGGCCGCAACTTCCTCCAGTTCCGCCCCGCCGGAGAATGGCCGTAGCGATGGATTTCTCGTTGACCGACGAGCAGGAGGCGATCCGGGACCTGGCCCGTCGGATCCTCGCGGACCACATGAGCGACGACCGTCTTCGCGAGCTCGAGCGGGGCGGGCGCTGGTTCGACGCCGAGCTCTGGGAAGCGCTCGCGACAGCGAACCTGACCGCCTTGACCCTCCCCGAGGACGTCGGTGGAAGCGGCTTCGGCGTCCTGGAAGCCTGCCTGGTGCTCGAGGAGGTCGGCCGGCACCTGGCCCCGGTCCCGTTGCTGTCGACGCTGCTGCTCGGCGGCGCCCCGCTCGCGGAGTTCGGGAGCGCCTCCCAGCGCGAGCGCTGGCTCGGGCCCGTCGCGCGCGGGGACGCCGTGGTGACCGCGGCGCTGGAGGAGATCTCCGGCACCTCGCCGGCGCGCCCGGGGATGTCGGCCGCCATGGACGGCGATGACTGGCGCCTCTCCGGGGAGAATCTCTGCGTGCCGGCGGCCGAGCTCGCGCACTGCATCCTGGTTCCCGCCCGCATCGGCGACTCCGACGTCGGAGTCTTCCTCGTCGAGCCGGACGGACCCGGCGTCCGGCTCGAACGACAGATCGCCACGAACCGAGAGCCCCTGGGGCGGCTCCTCCTCCACGACGCCGCAGTCACCGGCGAAGCCCTCCTCGGCGGCACGGCCGGGGGCGCCGCCCAGCTGGAGTGGATCCTCGCCCGGGCCCGGGTAGGACTGTCCGCGATCCAGGTGGGCGTCGCCGAAGAGGCGCTGCGCCGCACGGCGGAGTACACCGCCCAGCGCAAGCAGTTCGACCGCCCCATCGCCTCCTTCCAGAGCGTGGGCCTGCGCGCCGCGGACGCCTTCATCGACGTCGAGTGCATGCGCTCGACCCTCTACGAGGCGGCCTGGCGCTTGTCCGCCGGCCGCGACGCAGGGGCAGCGGTGGCGGTGGCGAAGTGGTGGGCCTGCCGCGGAGGGCATCGGGTCGTCCACACCGCGCAGCACCTGCACGGAGGGATCGGGTCGGACGTCGATTACCCGATCCACCGGTTCTTCCTGTGGGCGCGACAGATCGAGACGAGCCTGGGCGGTGCCAGCCAGCAGTTGGCGCTGCTCGGAGAATTGCTGGTCGCCGACGGCTGGAACAGCGAGCGCTGAAGGGAAGCCCTGCCCGATGCGATTCGCCAGCGAGCTCAAGGACCGCGCCGCCATCGTCGGGATCGGCGCCACGGAGTTCTCCAAGGACTCCGGACGCAGCGAGATGCAGCTGGCCGTGGAGTGCATCAGCGCCGCCATCGCCGACGCCGGTCTCTCCCACTCCGACATCGACGGAATGTGCAACTTCACGATGGAGAATAACCCGGCCATCGAGGTGAACCGGTATCTCGGAGGCGGAGATCTCACGTTCTTCAGCCGCGTCCACTACGGCGGCGGTGCGGCTTGCGCGACCATCCAGCAGGCCGCGATGGCCGTCGCGACGGGTGTGGCCAACACCGTCGTCTGCTACCGGGCGATGAACGAGCGCTCGATGCAGCGGTTCGGTGCCGGGGTGCAGGGTCAGCCGCCGCGGCCCACGGCGGAGAGCGCCCACTTCGGGTGGTACGCACCGTATGGTCTGCTGACGCCCGCCGCCTGGGTCGCCATGTCCGCGCGCCGCTACATGATCCAGTACGGAGCCACGTCCGAGGATTTCGGTCGCGTCTCGGTAGCGGATCGCAGACACGCCGCGACCAACCCGAAGGCGTGGTTCTACGAGCAGCCGATCACCCTCGAGGATCACCAGAGCTCCCGCATGATCATCGAGCCGCTGCGGCTGCTCGACTGCTGCCAGGAGAGCGACGGCGGCGTGGCGGTCGTCGTGACGAGCCTGGAGCGCGCCCGGGATCTCGCCCAGGAGCCCGCGGTGATCCGGGCGGCCGCCCAGGGGGCGAGCCACGAGCAGCAGATGATGACCGGCTACTACACCGACGACATCACCGGCCTGCCGGAGATGGGACTCGTGGCGCGCCAGCTCTACGAGACGGCCGGCATCGGCCCGCAAGACGTCCAGACCGCCGTGATCTACGACCATTTCACGCCCTTCGTCCTGACCCAGCTCGAGGAGTTCGGCTTCTGCGAGCGAGGCGAGGCGAAGGACTTCGTAAAGGACGGCAACATCGAGCTCGGCGGCGGCCTGCCCATCAATACCCACGGAGGCCAGCTCGGTGAGGCCTACATCCACGGCATGAACGGCGTGGCCGAGGGCGTGCGACAGGTGAGGGGCAGCGCCGTCAACCAGGTGCCGGGCGTGGAGCACGTCGTCGTCACTGCCGGCACGGGCGTTCCGACGAGCGGCCTCCTGCTCGGCGCGGACGGCTAGGGCGAACGCTCGAAGCTGTACGAAATGCGGCGGAAATGTGGCAGGAACTTGCCGGCGTGCTCTGCCCCCACCAGACCCTGCAACAGGAAGTAGCGATCGCTCGCGATCACCAGCAGCTGGTGGATGCGCAGGGATTCTCCCGAGTTGGCGTCGTTCGCTGCGGCCAGGTACTCGTGACCGCGCAGGCCGTCGATCTCGACGCGGCGCGACGACAGCAGCTCGGTGACGTGCACATCCGGAAGCTCCTCCAGACGGCGCCTCGCGAACGCTTCGATGTCCGTTACGCGGTTCGGCGACACGGCGCTGCCGGCGATGAAGAACGGATCATCGGGCGTCAGCGTTCCGCGTTTTCCGCCCACGGTGAAGGAGATCATCGTCGGCAGCCGTTCCGAAATCTTCAGCAGCTCCGTCTCGGCGACGCGGAAGCCGAGCCCGAGATACGGATCTGGCCGTTCGTCGGCGTTCCACACGGCTGTGGCCAAGACGTCTTTCAGCAGCGCGTCCAGTCGATCGTCCCCCGCGCGCGTCGACGAGGCGGCGATCATCACGCTGGCGTCGTCGTCTCCGAAGACGGCGACCCAGCGGAGCAGATCGCCGGCATCGTTCGCAGGCTCGCTGGCGTGCACCACCAGGGCGTCGAAACCGTCGACCTCGACCTCTTCCGAGCCGAGCACCGTCATGCCGCGCAGGGCGAATTCCCGCTTTCCGAGCGTCGCGCGCACCTCGTCGACCGGCTTCGCGATCTCCGTGACGATCACCGAGGTGGCGTCGTCATCGCTGACGAGGCCCGGGAAGAACTCCGCGGTGGCGAAGCCGTCGGGAATCACGAGCAGCACCCGCGTGCCCGGGATCGGCGTGCGCTCCCGATCCGGAATGGGCGTCGCGCACGCGGCGAGCACGGCGACGAGCCCGAAGAACGCGCAGACGGCAACCGCGCGGCGGGGGCCGGAATCAGGGCGCAATGATCAGCTTCCCGTAGGTCTTCCGGGACGCCAGGTCCTGGAGGGCGACGGGCACTTCATCCAGGCCGTAGGTCTTGTAGATCACGGGCTTGATCTTCCCGGCGGCGTAGAGCTCGAAGAGCGCGTCGAAGGTCTCTGGGACGCGCTCGGGCTGATGCGCCACGTGGGCCCCCCAGTGCAGCCCGACGATGGAGATGTTTTTCAGCAGGATCCGATTGGCTTTGACTTCCGGGATCCGGCCGCCTGCGAAACCGATCACGAGCAGCCGTCCGTTCCACGCGATGCACTTGAGCGATCGGTCGAAGACGTCCCCGCCCACGGAATCGTAGATGACGTCGGCGCCATGCCCGTCGGTGAGCTCCATGACGCGCTCGACGAAATCCTTCTCGCGATAATCGATCACGTCATCGGCGCCGTTGTCCCGCGCTACCTCGAGCTTGTCTGCCCCGCCCGCGGTGGCGATGACCCGGGCGCCGATCGCCTTGCCGATCTGGACGGCGGCGATGCCGACACCCCCGGCGGCAGCGTGCACGAGCAGCGTCTCTCCGGCGGCCAGATTCGCGCGGAACACCAGGCCCGCGTAGGACGTCGGATAGATGATCGGCAGTGCTGCTCCCTCGGCGAAGGACATGCCCTCGGGCAGCGGCATCATCGCGACCGCCGGCGCGGCGACGCGCTCGGCGAATCCGCCGACGCCCGCTGCCCCGAAGACGCGATCTCCGACGGCGAAGCCCAGGACACCCTCGCCGACCTCCCGCACGATGCCGCCGACCTCTGCACCGGGAATGAACGGGAAGGGCGGCTTGACCTGGTACTGGCCCTGCACGATCAGCGTGTCGAAGAAGTTGCAGCCCGCGGCGCGCACTTCGACCCCGATCGCCCCGGGACCCACCACCGGGTCGGGGGCCTCGGAGACCGTCAGGTCCCCGTGCTTCATCCAACGGTCGACGACGACAGCGCGCATGCGGAGCTCCTTCTCGAATCCTGACCAGGCGGGATTCTACACCGTCTGGGCGGTAGACTGCCCTCCGCGCGCCGAACCGCGTGGACGGGAGTGACGCACATGGACCGTCGCAAGCTCAAGCAGCAGGTATGCGAAGCCGTCGACGACATGCGCTCCGAGCTGCTCGACCTCTCCCACGCGATCCACGCGAATCCCGAGCTCTCCTTCCAGGAGCGGAAGGCCGCCGCTCTCCTGGTCGGCGCAATCGAGCGGGCCGGCCTCGACGTCGTTCGCGGGGCCTATTGCCTGGAGACCGCCTTCGAGGCGGAGTTCGGCGCAGACGCCGGGCCCTGCGTCGCGCTGCTCGCCGAATACGACGCGCTGCCCGACATCGGCCACGCCTGCGGCCACAACCTGATCGCCGCGGCGAGCGTCGGTGCCGGGCTGGCGCTGGCGCGGGTGGCCAACGGCCTCCCCGGGCGGGTGCGCATTCTGGGAACACCGGGCGAGGAACGCGGCGGGGGAAAGGAGCTGATGGCGCGCGAGGGTGCCTTCGACTCGGTCGACGCCGCGCTGATGATCCACCCGGCCGGCGTGAACCTGGTGAACATGCCGTGCCTGTGCATGTCGGAGCTCGAGGTCACCTATCGCGGCCGGGCCGCGCACGCGTCGGCGATGCCCGAGCGCGGCATCAACGCCCTCGACGCGCTGGTGGTCGGCTATCAGGCGATCGCCGCCCTGCGCCAGCACATCAAGGCCGGGGAGCGCCTCCACGGCATCATCACCGACGGCGGACAGGCGCCGAACATCGTGCCCGATACCGCCGCCGGGCACTTCTTCGTGCGCGCGGCGAACCGCGACGACCTGGCAGCCCTCAAGCCGCGCGTCGAGGGGTGCTTTCAGGCAGGCGCCGCGGCCACCGGCGCCGCGGTGGAGATCGGCTGGTCCGACGTCGACTACCTGGACATCCACTTCAACGCTCCGCTGGCCGAATCGTTCCAGGACAACGCCGAGCAGCTCGGCCGGGAGTTCTTCCCCGTCGAGCAGCTCCCAGCGTTCTTCCAGGGCAGCACGGACATGGGCAACGTGAGCCACCGCGTGCCCTCGATCCACCCGATGCTGGCGTCGGCTCCGGCGCACTGCGCGATCCACCACCAGGAGTTCGCCCGGTGGGCAGGCTCCGAGATGGGCGACGAAGCCGCCCTCGACGGCGCCAAGGCGCTCGCCATGACCGCCGTCGACTTCCTCTGCGACGAGCCCCTGCGCGAGCGCACGCGCAGCTGGTTCGAGGAGTCGGAGCAGCAGTGAGCGCGCAAATGGACGACACCGGCGCGGCGCTTCGGAAGCTCCACCCGACCGCCTGGGTCGCTCCGAGCGCGCAGATGTTCGGCAGGATCTCGATCGGCGAGGGATGCTCCGTCTGGCACAACGCGGTCGCGCGCGCGGAGTGTCAGGACATCACGATCGGCCGCATGACCAACATCCAGGACTTCGTCATGATCCACGTCGGCTACGACCACGCCACACGGATCGGAGACTTCTGCTCCGTCACCCATCACGCCACCGTTCACGGCTGCACCATCGGAGACGCCTGCCTGATCGGCATCAACGCGGTCATCATGGACGGCGCGGTGATCGGCGACGGCTCCATCGTCGCCGGCGGCGCGATGGTGACCGAGGGCGTGATCTTCCCGCCGAACTCGGTCGTCGCGGGCGTCCCCGCCGTGCAGATCGCCCTGCGCGACAACGCCCGCGCCAACCGCATGAATGCCTGGATGTACCACTACAACGCGCAGGCCACCCTGCGCGGCGAGCTGCGCGCCTGGGAGGGCCCCGCCTTCGAGGCCTGGCACGCGGCGAAGAGGGCGGAGGTCGAGGCGGACCTCGACCTCACGCGCTCGTAGCGACGACCCGCCGAGCGCGACGCGGCGGCGACCGCGACGAGCGCTGGGTCACGAACCCGACGCGCCGCCTTCCAGGCCGGAAAACAGCAGCCCCACCGAGGCCTCGATGGCTTGGCGGCAGCCGGCCTCGGCGACGAGTCCGTTTGCCCAGGAGAGGCGGACGCCGCTGGCGATGTGGAAGATCGCCCGCGAGGCC
>JBHHVG010000143.1:0-7329 GCA_046754165.1 Myxococcota bacterium | reverse complement strand
GCGGACGTGCGTCTGCCGGAGGGTTGGTTGCTGCAAGGCGTCTACTGCTGGCCCGATCGTCGCCGCCGCGCCCACGCCACCACCGGGGTCTCCGACCTCTGCCGGCAGGCCTTCGCCGCTGGCGCCGAACACGTCCAGCTCTCGGTCGTCGACGGCAACGAGGCGGGCAGGCGGCTGTACGAGGGGCTGGGCTTCGAGGCGACCGGCAAGCTCCGCACGATCCTCTTCAGCTAGAGGCGGGACTCAAGGGCGTCGTGGAATCCGCGATCGGGCCCGGGCCCGTTCGGCCCGGCGCTGCCGTCTGCTTGAACCGCGCGTTGCCCGTTGGCTAGTGTCGGAGACCGGAGAATCGCGAAGGGGGAACGCATGGGACTTCTCGACGGCAAGGTCATCATCGTCACGGGCGCGGGCGGCGGCATCGGCCGTGAGCACGCGCTGTCACTCGCGCGGGAAGGCGCGGCCGTCGTGGTCAACGACCTCGGCGGGGCGCGCGACGGCAGCGGTTCCGGGACTGCCATGGCCGCCGCCGTCGTCGATGAGATCAAGTCGGCCGGCGGCGAGGCGGTCGCGAACTACGACGACGTCTCGAGCGTCGAAGGCGGCCAGAAGATCCTGCAGTCCGGCCTCGACAGCTTCGACAAGGTGGACGGCGTGATCAACAACGCCGGGATCCTGCGGGACAAGAGCTTCGCCAACACCACGGAAGACCTGTGGGACATCGTGGTCAAGGTGCACCTCAAGGGCACGTACTGCGTGAGCCACGCGGTGTACAACCACCTGAAGGTGCGCAACCAGGGCGGCGTCATCATCAACACCTCCTCGACGTCCGGACTGAACGGGAACTTCGGCCAGGCCAACTACGGCGCGGCCAAGGCTGGCATTGCCGGCATGTCGCGCTGCCTCGCGATCGAAGGCGTGAAGTACGGCATCCGGGTCTTCATCCTGGCGCCGGTGGCGCTCACGCGACTGACCGAGGACCTGCCCATGTTCGACGGGGATCTCAAGGCGCAGATGAACCCGAAGCTGGTTTCGCCCCTCGTGGTCTACCTCGCCAGCGATCTGTCCAAGGACAAGACGGGTCTGACGTTCTTCGTCGGGGGTGGTCGGATCGCCGAGATGAAGGTCGTGACGGCCGCGGGCGTCACCAAGACCGACGGCGGCGGCCTGTGGACGCCCGAGGAGATCGCCTCCCGGATGAAGGCCGGCGAGATCCTGCTGCCCGAATAGCGCCGGGGCGGGCCGGCCGGCGGGCGCGATGGCCCGACCCGCCGGGCGGTGGTACAAATGGCTGCCTATGCCGGAGAAACCCTTCGATCCGGCCGATGAGGCCCCCGCGATCGCGACCCCCACGGTTTCGAGCCCCACCGGCGACGTTGGCGGCGAGGAGTACATCGACCCGATGTCGGCGATGACTCCGCGCTTCAACGTCCTGTTCCGCTTCTTCGCGCGGCGTTTCTTCCGGCATTTCGATCTCGACGCCGACACGGTGGCGACCCTGCGCGAACTCCAGGAGCGCGGCTCGGTCGTGTTCGTGATGCGCTACGCGAGTCGGCTCGACTACTTCCTGTTCAACGAGCTCTTCCTGCGCGAGGGGCTCGCGCTGTCGAACTTCGCCAATGGCATCCGCTTCCTCGCCTACCGTCCCTTCATCGATCGCCTGCGCGCCGCGGTCCGGCACGACCACTCCCGGTCGGCGCACGAGGATCCGGTGCGCGCCTGCGAGATCGTCGGTCGCCTCACCCGGGCCGGCCGCCCGTTCTTTCTCTTCCTGCGCACGGCCCGCCTGGCCAACGTGCTTCGCGGCCGGCGCAGCGCCATCGAGCACGGCAAGAGCGAGCTCGACCTGCTCGAAGAGGTCGTTCGGACCGCCTGGGACGGCGGCAAGCCCGTGCACATCGTCGCGCTGGCACTCTTCTGGAAGAAGGGGCCGCGCGCGCGCAGCCGCTTCCTCAATCTCAGCTACGGCGCCACCACGCGCCCCTCGGACTTCGCGAAGGTGACGTCCTTCCTCACGACCTACCGCGGGCTCCACGTGAAGGTCGGCGACCCCATCGACCTCGCCGCCTTCATCGCCCCGCGCCGCGAGGAGGGACAGCACGCCATCGCCCGCAAGGTCCGGCGGTCGATCCTCACCTTTCTCTACCGGGAGGAGAAGGTCGTCGAGGGCCCGACCCTGCGCCCGCGGCACAAGGTCCAGGAGCTCGTCGTCGGATCCCCGGAGGTCGAGGCGATCATCTCGTCCGAGGCGAAGCGCCGGGACGTCCCGGTCGAGGATGTCCGGTCCGAAGCCGGGGCGATCTTTCGCGAGATCGCCGCCAACATGAACTCGACGTTCCTGGCCGTCCTGAACGTGGTCGTGAGCGGGATCATGCGCCGCATCTTCGCGCGCATCGAGCTCACGGGCATCGAGAAGATCGCGCAGTACGCCACGCGGCACCCGTTGGTGCTCGCCCCCAGCCACCGCTCCTACTTCGATTTCCTGATCCTGTCCGTGGTCTTCTATGGCAACCACCTGGTTCCGCCCCACATCGCCGCGCGCGAGAACATGGGATTCGGTCCGATGGGCTTCCTCGCCCGCCGCGCCGGGGCGTTCTTCCTGCGGCGCTCCTTCGAGGACCCGGTCTACAAGGAGGTCTTTCGCGCCTACGTGTCGTATCTCATCCGGGAGGGCTTCACCCAGGAGTTCTTCATCGAGGGCGGCCGCTCGCGCACCGGCAAGACCCTGACGCCCAAGCTCGGGCTGCTCTCCTGGGATGTCGATGCCTTCATCCGCAGCGCCCGCCGCGACCTCTTCCTGGTCCCGATCGGCATCACCTACGAGCGCCTCGTCGAAGAGGGCGTGATGATCGATGAGCTCGAGGGCGCCGAGAAGAGCAACGAGTCCGTCCTCGGCCTGGTGCGCGCGCGAAAGTATCTCCAGCGTCGCTTCGGCACCGTTCACGTGAACTTCGGCGAGCCGATCTCGTTGGTGGACGCGCTCGGCGAGCGCCGGGAGCGCTTCGCGCGCAGCGATGCGCCCGAGGTGCAGGAGGAGCAGCGCCTCTTCATCCAGAACCTCGGCAACCGCATCGTCGAGCGAATCAACTGGGCCATGGTTCCGAACGCCACAGCCATCGGAGCCTGCGCCATGCTCGGATCCCGCTCCCGCGGCGTCTTTCGGACCGACCTCGCCGCGCGCATGCAGGAGGTGGTCGACCTGCTGCGGCTCCAGGATGTTCGCTTGACCCCGGCGCTGATCCGCGACGTGGGCGATTTCAGCGAGAGCATCGCCTCGTTGCTGCGCGCGGACCTGCTCCGCTCGACCGAGGACGCGCGAGGGGAGATCCTGTACTTCGAGCCCGGCGCCCGGCGGGCGCTGGACATCTACCGCAACTCCGTCGTCCACTACCTGGTGGTCCCGAGCTTCCTGGCCCGCCGGCTGCTGATCGGCGCCGGCCGCGAAGAACTCCGAGTCGATCTCGCCCTGTGGCTCGACCTGTTCTACAGCGAGTACCACACCAGCCGCGGCGAGATGCTCGCGGCCCACTTCGACGCCTTCCTCGACCACTTCGAGCGCCACGGCTGGATCGAGTCGCGTGAGGGACAGCTGCGCGCCACCGAGAAGGGCATCCCCCACTTCGCCTTCCTGTCCGAGCAGACGCGTGGGGTCGCGGAGGTCTACTACGCCACCTTCGCCGCCATTGCCGCCTTCGAGGGCGAGTTGACCGCGAAGGGGATCCTGAAGGCGGCCATGGCGCAGTTCGAGCGGGTGAACCTGCTGGGCGAGGTGCTCCGGCGGGAGTCCGTCAACGAGACCACCGTCGCGAACGCGGTGTCCCTGCTGCTGCGGCGCGACGTGCTCGCGCGAGCCGCCGACGGCGGCAAGAAGGGCGATCCCACCTATCAGCGCGGTCCGGCTTTCGACGATCTGCCGGCCCTGCGCGAGCTTCTGGCGGCGGCGCTTTCCGCCCGTTAGCCTCCGCCACCCCATGGACCCCATCGACGCGCTCGACTTCGAAAAGGCAGGCGGCCTCGTCACCGCTGTCGCCCAGGATCACGAGACCGGAGAGATCCTGATGGTGGCGCACATGAACGAGGAGTCGCTGCGGAGGACCATCGAAACGGGCGAGGTGGTGTACTGGAGCCGCACCCGGCGGGAGCTGTGGCACAAGGGTGGGACGAGCGGCATGACCCAGCTCGTGAAGAGCCTGTCGATCGACTGCGACGGCGACGTCGTATTGCTGCGGGTGGAGCAGCGCGGGGGCGCGGCCTGCCACACCGGCAAGCGGAGCTGCTTCTTCCGCCGGCTGGACGACGGCCGTTGGGTCGACGTGGGCGAGCAGGTCTTCGATCCCGCGGAGATCTACGGAAGATGAGTGAGCGCAAGCGGCGCACCCTCCGCCTGGGGCTTCCCAAGGGAAGCCTGCAGGAGACCACGCAGAAGCTCTTCACGCTCGCCGGGTTCACGCTGCGGATCTCGGACCGCTCCTACTATCCGGACATCGATGACCCCGAGATCGAGTGCATCCTGATCCGGGCCCAGGAGATGGCCCGCTACGTCGAGCAGGGCATCCTCGACTGCGGCATCACCGGAATCGACTGGACCCTGGAAAACCGCGCGAAGGTCACCGAGGTCGCCGACCTGCGCGCGCCCTGGCCGAATTACGGCCCGGTGCGATGGGTCGTGGCCGTGAAGGAGGGCTCGAAGATCCGCAAGCCCGCCGACCTCGACGGAAAGCGCATCGCCACGGAAGTCGTCAACCTGACCCGGCGCTATCTCAAGCAGCACGGCGTGAAAGCCGCGGTCGAGTTCTCGTGGGGTGCCACCGAGGTCAAGCCGCCGATTCTCGCCGACGCCATCGTCGACGTGACCGAGACCGGCTCGAGCCTGCGCGCGAACAACCTGCGTGTGATCGACATGGTCGTCGAGAGCACGCCCCGCTTCATCGCCAATCGCGATGTCTACGCCAAAGGCTGGAAGCGGCAGAAGATCGATCGGATGCTGCTGCTGCTCAAGGGAGCGATCCACGCCGTGGACCGTGTCGGTCTGATGATGAACGTGCCCCAGGACAAGCTCGACGCGGTGCTCGCGCTGCTGCCGGCGATCGGCACCCCGACGATCTCCCACCTCGCCGACTCGAGTTGGGTTGCGATCAATACGGTGGTCGAGGAGAAGCTGGTGACGGATCTCTTCCCGCGGCTCTCCGAATCCGGGGCCCGGGGCATCGTCGAATACCCGCTGAACAAGATCATCGAGTAGCGGGCGATGGGCCTGCTCTCGCGGCTCGCTGGCGTCGTCCCCAACTACCTCTGGATCGCCTGGTGGGGTCTCGTGTCTCCGAGGACAGCGGAGACCGCGCCGCTGCTGGTGCTCCAGGGAGTCATCCGCGACGGCGATCGCGTGCTGCTCACCGTGCGAGCCGACCTGCGGGGATGGGAGCTGCCCGGTGGCAACCCGGATCCCAGGGAAGACGACCAACGCGCCGTCCGGCGCGAGATTCTCGAGGAGACGGGCTGCGAGGTGACGGTGGTGCGCCACGTGGGCGACTACGTCCGAACGGGCTTCCGGCCCCACACGGCTCGCGTCTTCGAGTGCCGCGTCACCGGAGGGGCGCTGCGTCCGAGCCCGGAGACGCCGCACGTCGCGTGGTTCGCGCACGACCGGGTGCCGGACACACTCTTCCCCTGGTATCGCGGCCCTCTCGCCGACGCCTTCGCCGACCATCCGTCCCCGGTCGAGCGCCATGAGCACCAGGGTCCCGGCGCGATCTGGGCCGGGATGAAGATCGACTTCCGCATGCGCGTGAGCGACGACCGCGCCGGTTTCCCGGATTCGCCCGCACCCTGAAATCGAGGGACACCGGGCGGGGGCGTTGGGCACGGGCCCGCAGGGGCTCGGACTCCACGCGCAATCTCGGGGGTGTGGCGATCTAGCGCTGATTCTCGCGCAGACCGCTGGCCTCCCACTCCTTGCTGAGCTGCTGGAGCTTCCGGGAGAATTCTTCGAAGTTGTCGTCGAAGGAGAGGATGATCTCGGTGGTGCGGGGAATGTCGTCGCCGTTCAGCAGGCCGCGGTAGCGGTTGAGGTTGGCCAGGATCGCCTCGGCGACCTTGAGTGCACGCTTCTCGGTCTTGATCAGGGGAGACTGGAGGGTGTAGACATTGTTGCGGCCCCAGAGGCTCTCGTCCCGAACGATCGCGATCTCGCGATACACGCTGTTGATCGGGTCGAAGTTGTACTCGACCCGGACCTCCTTGAAGATGTCGGTATTGCCGGTGTAGAAGCCGCGTTCCTTCTCGACCTTGCCCAGCTGGCGACAGCGCGGGCAATAGAAGGTGTCACCGTGGTTGAGCAGGAACACGCCCTTGGCGTAATCCTCACAATCGGTGTTCTCGCAGTAGCCGACGCCACGTTTCATGATGCCCACCCCTGTTCTGTCATGCGGACCGGCGCCCCGGTCCTCGAACTCGTGATTCGGTAGAGGACACCCGCGAGATCCCGGCTCCGTCCGGGCGCATGCCCCATACCAAGCAATCCCCGTGCCACGCCCAGCGTCGCTTCGGGAATCCACCGGAAGGCACCCAGCTTGCAGCCGCGATTTCCACTTGCCTGCGTGCGTGCGAGAGATCGATTGGACCTGCGTGGCAGCGTCTGTGGGGGCCACCAAGGGCAACCCGTTTCCACTCTCCGCCCTGCCGGCGGGGACCACGCATTTTCGTTCACACCTGGGGGGTCCTGCGCCGTCCCCCGCGCACACGCTTCCCCTCTGGGGGAATGGGTAAGCGGTCGCCTCCGTTGATGAAAAGTCCCGACTCGAACGCAGGTTGAATGGTCTCTTGCTTATATCTCCGCGCCCGTATGGTTGTCAACCGCGATTTGATTCGGGCGCGCCAAATCTCCGATCTAGCGATCGATTTCAGCGATGCGTGCCAACGACTGCGCGCGCCGGGACTCGAGATCGACGCGCATGCGAACCAGATGTACGTACGCCGCCAGCGCCACCGCGACCCCGGCCGCGAACGGCCCACCCATTCCGGAGCCCAAACTGCCCCGTTCGAGGTTGTCCGGGTGCATGGCCGCGCCGCCGAAGAGTTCGATGGCGAAGTAGTTGAGCGGCACGGCCAGCACGCCCACGATGCCGTACACCGCCGCGAAGCGCGCCGTCCGTGTGCTGCCCTCGGTAAAGCTCCGGAGCAGCAGATACGAGAGGTAGACGAACCACTGCAGCAGCGTGACGGTGAGGCGTGGATCCCACACCCACCAGTGGCCCCAGGTTCCCTTGGCCCAGATCGGGCCCGTCACGATGACCAGCGTGCAGAAGAGCACGCCGACTTCGGCGGATGCCAGCG
>JBHHVG010000142.1:0-7331 GCA_046754165.1 Myxococcota bacterium | reverse complement strand
GGCTTCGAGAGCAACGAGGGCGTGATCCTGATCGCCGCGACCAACCGGCCGGACGTTCTCGATCCGGCGCTGCTGCGCCCGGGGCGCTTTGACCGGCGCGTGGTCGTGCCGCGCCCCGACTTGAGCGGCCGGCTCGCGGTGTTGAAGGTCCACACCCGTCGCGTTCCGCTCGCAGATGACGTGAAGCTCGACCTGATCGCGCGCGGCACCCCGGGCTTCGTGGGCGCCGATCTCCAGAACCTCGTCAACGAGGCCGCACTGCTGGCGTCCCGGCGCGACGGCCAGTGCGTCGAGGATGTCGACTTCGAGGACGCGAAGGACAAGGTCGGGCTCGGCGCCGAGCGCAAGAGCATGATCATGAGCGACGAGGACAAGCGGATTACGGCGTACCACGAGTCCGGCCACGCGCTGATCGCGATGCTGCTCCCGGATTGTGACCCCGTCCACAAGGTGACGATCATCCCGCGCGGCATGGCCCTGGGCGTCACCTGGACGATGCCCGAAGCGGATCGCGTCAACCTGACGAAAGAGCAGATCATCGCCCAGATCACCCACGCCATGGGGGGGCGGGCCGCGGAGAAGCTGGTCATCGACAACTTCTCGACCGGCGCCGCCAACGACCTCCAGCAGGCGACAAAGATCGCCCGGAAGATGATCTGCTCCTATGGCATGAACGAGAAGATCGGGCCGGTTTCGCTGACGGAGGATGAACACGACGTCTTCCTCGGGCGCGACTTCATGCAGCGCCGCGAGTACAGCGAGAACAAGGCCCAGGAGATCGACGATGAGATCAAGCAGATCCTCGGGGAGCAGTACGAAACCGCCCTCGAGATGCTCCGCGATCACCGCGTGGTTCTCGACCGCTTCGCGGAGTCCCTCCTCGAGCGCGAAACCCTCGACGGCGCAGATCTCGCGCTGCTGATGCAGGGCAAGCCGCTCCCCCCGCTGCCCTCCCCAGTGCAACCCGATGATGCTTCGCCCCCTCCGGAACGGGCCGACAAGAAGCCCAAGGGATCGTTCGCCGGCGACAAGCTGCCCGATCCGGAGCCCGTCGCGGGATAGGAGTTTCACGTGAACGCCAGGACGATCTTCCCGCCTCATCGGGTGACGATCGTCGGAGCGCTGAACGTGACTCCCGATTCGTTCTCCGATGGGGGTCGCTTCGTGAGTGAGGGGGAGCGCGTGAACGTCGATGCGGCCGTGGAGGCGGCGGCTAGCCTGGTGGGCGGCGGCGCCCACGTGATCGACGTGGGCGGCGAGTCGACCCGCCCGGGAGCCCTGGCGGTCGCGGTTCGCTGCGAGATCGAGCGCACCCGCGACGTGGTGGCCGCCATCGCCAAGCACATCGACGTGCCGATCTCGATCGACACCCGCAAGGCCGAGGTCGCCGAGGCGGCCCTCGAGGCCGGCGCGCACATCGTGAACGACGTCTCCGGCCTCGCCTTCGATCCGCGCCTCGCCGAGGTCGCCGCGCGGTCCGATGCGGTGCTGGTGCTCGGGCACGCCCGCGGCACGCCCGAGGCGATGCAGCGCGATCCCCACTACGACGACGTCGTCCGCGAGGTGGGTGACGCGCTGGTGGCCTCGGTGGGCCGCGCCCGTGAGGCGGGGGTCCCGGAAGAGCAGCTGGCCGTCGACCCGGGGCTCGGCTTCGGCAAGCGGCTCGAAGACAACCTGGCCCTGCTGGGACGTCTGGGCGAGCTGCGTGACCGCCTCGGTCTGCCGCTGTGGGTCGGGCCGTCGCGCAAGTCCTTCCTCGGTGCCGTGACCGGCGAACCGGTGGGCCGGCGGGATGAAGCGACCTTTGCGGCCTGTGCCGTCGCGGCCTTCGCCGGTGCCGACGCGCTCCGCGTACACGAGGCGGCAGGAGCCGCGCGTGCGGCGGCCGTGGGCCGCGCGGCGCGCGACGCGCGCTCGGGAGCGGGCACATGATCGAGCGACTCTGGGAGCTGCTGAACGAGTTCGGGGTGTATCTCGAGGCGAATTTCGACCCCATCCGCGACACCGTCGACATCCTGCTCGTCACCTTCGGGATCTACTGGCTGCTGCTGCTGATCCGGGGCACCCGGGCGGTGCAGATCCTCGTCGGATTGATCGCGTTGTTCGCGGCCAGTGTGGCCTCCGAGGTGTTTCAGCTCGTCACGCTGCGTCTGATCCTCGAGTACTTCCTGTCCTCGGCGGTCCTGATCTTCATCGTCATCTTCCAGAACGACATCCGCCGGGCCCTCGCCCAGGTGGGCCGGGGCTTCTTCCGGCCCGCGTCGGCGCGCGAGGAGTCGCAACGGGTCGAGGAGGTCGTGCGCGGCGTCCAGGCCCTGGCCGAGAAGCGCACCGGCGCGCTGGTGGTGATGGAGCGGGAGACGGCTCTCGAAGACCAGATCGAGGCCGGCACGAAGATCGACGCGGAACTCACCAAGGAACTGCTGATCTCGATCTTCCAGGCCCGTTCGCCGCTCCATGATGGCGCCGTTCTCATCCGGGACGCGCGCATCGCCGCGGCGGGCTGCATCCTGCCGCTGACGCTGCGAAACGACCTGCCCGAAGGCGTCGGAACGCGGCACCGCGCCGCCGTCGGAATCACGGAGGAGACCGACGCCCTGGTGATCGTCGTATCCGAGGAGACCGGCGGGATCTCGGTCGTGATGAGCGGAGACATGCTGAGCGACCTGACGCCATCGCGGCTCCGCAACCTGTTGCGCACGGTCTTGAGTGGCGAGCGGCGCGATCTCCCCTCGCTGGCGGAGACGTCCGAGGAGGCAGAGCCCGCCGAGGGGCCGCAGAGCCCCAGCGACCGCGCCCGGCTGCGCTGGGGGAGGTAGAGGCCGGTGGCGCGGCGTCGAGAGCGCAGAGGGAACTTCCGCTACGGCCTGCTCGCGATGGTGATCGCGATGGTGCTCTGGGGCATCGCGCACGGCTCCTCGCGGATCGAGCAGAACGTGGATATCCCCGTGGCCTTCTACGGGCTTCCGGACGATATCGTCATCACCCAGCAGAGCGAGGTCGCCATCAACGTGCGGGTCCAGGGCAGCCGGGCCGCGCTGCGGAATGTCTCCCCGACGACGATGGAGTACCCGGTCGAGGTGGAGGGCGCGAAGCCCGGCCCCGCCGTCTACGAGGTCGAGGTCTCCCACATCGAGAAGCCCCGGGGCGTGCGGATCGTCAGCCGGTCGCCCTCGCGCATCGAGCTGTCCTTCGAGGCGAAAGGGCGCAAGAACGTCCGCATCCAGGCCGATATCGAGGGAGATCCCCCGGTCGGGTACCTGCTCGGCGAGGTGGTGGTCGAGCCGGAGCGGGTGTGGCTCGCGGGGGCGCGAAGCCAGGTGCTGCGTGTGACCGAGGTGATGACGGAGACCATCGACGTATCGGAGCTCACCGAGCCCCTCGAGAAGAAGGTCCGCCTGTCGATCGGCAGCGCGCTCGTCTGGATGGAAGAGTCGCAGCCGATCACCGTGAAGGTCGCCGTCGAGCCGATTCCGACACCCGAGGAGGACCCGGGCCTCGAGCCGATCCCGCCGGACGGCGCCGCGGCGCAGGAATCTGGATGAGCGGGCCGGGCAAGCTCTTCGGGACCGACGGTGTCCGCGGTCGGGCGAACGTCCACCCCATGACCGCCGAGATGGCGCTGTCGTTGGGGCAGGCCATCGCCTTCGTCTTCACGCGGCAGGGGGGCGCGCGGCACCGCATCATCATCGGCAAGGACACCCGCCTGTCCGGGTACCTCTTCGAAGACGCCATGGCCGCGGGCATCTGCTCGATGGGCGCCGACGTGATCCAGGTGGGTCCCATGCCGACGCCGGGCATGGCCTTCCTCACCGCCGACATGCGCTGCAACGCAGGGGTGATGATCTCGGCGAGTCACAACTCCTTCGAGGACAACGGCATCAAGTTCTTTTCGAGTGACGGCTTCAAGCTGCCCGACGATGTCGAGGAGCGGATCGAGGGACTGATCCACTCGGGCGAGCTGGCAGAACACCGGGCCGAGGCCTCCCAGATCGGGCGTGCCAAGCGCATCGACGATGTCGAGGGCCGCTACGTGGTCTTCCTCAAGAAGACCTTCCCCTCGGAGCTGGCGCTCGATGGGCTGCGCATCGTCCTCGACTGCGCCAACGGCGCCGCCTACAAGGTCGGCCCGACGGTGCTCGAAGAGCTGGGGGCGGAAGTGCTCTGCCAAGGCGTCGAGCCGAACGGCCTCAACATCAACGAGGGCTGCGGCTCGCTGTATCCGGACAAGCTGATCGACAAGGTGCGCGAGGTCAGAGCGGACATCGGCATCGCTCTCGACGGCGACGCGGATCGCTGCCTGCTGGTCTCCGAGAAGGGAGAATCCGTGGACGGCGATCGAATCCTGGCCTTCTGCGCGCGCGACATGATCGACCGCGGCGTGCTGCGGGGCGGCAGGGTCGTCGCCACCGTGATGAGCAATCTCGGCCTGGAGAAGGCGCTGGAGAAGATCGGGGTCGGATTGCTGCGGACCCAGGTCGGAGACCGCTACGTGGTTGAAGCCATGCGAAAGGGCGGCTACAACTGCGGCGGGGAACAGTCCGGACACATCATCTTCCTCGACCACAACACCAGCGGCGACGGCCTCATCACGGCCCTTCAGACCCTTGCGATCATGCGCCGCCAGGACAAGTCGCTCTCGGAGCTGATCGCGGGCTTCGAGGCCTTCCCCCAGGCCCTCGTGAACGTCCAGGTGACGCGCAAGCAGCCCATCGACACGCTGCCCGCGGTGACCCGGGCGATCGAGAGGGTCGAGGCCGAGCTGGATGGCCGAGGCCGCGTGTTGATCCGCTACAGCGGTACGGAATCCAAGGCGCGCATCATGGTCGAGGGAGACGACGAGGTGCGCGTCGGTGATTACGCCAACGATCTCGCGGGCGAGCTCCAGCGCGCTCTGGCCGAGGGCTGACCGTTGCGCCGTCTCGTGCTGATCCTCGATTCGCTGCCGGTTCTGCGGTCGGCGGCCAACGCGTCCGAAGTCGACGTGAAAGCGGCGGCCACGTTGGCCGAGCTCGCGGCGGTCGACGCCGTTCGGCTCGGTGTCAACGACGACCTGCTTCCCGTCAGCGAGCAGGACGTGGCCGATGTGCGCCGCGCGGTGCGGACCTTCGAGTTGGGCATGTCGGTCAGCCCGACCCTCATCAAGGTGGCCCTCGAGGCCCAACCCGACCGGGTCGTGCTCGGCCTCGTCGGGCGTGATGGCGGGCTGCCCTCCCAGCCCGTCGACCTGCGCGGGCGCGGCGTGTCGCTGGCGCCCACCGTGCGCTCCCTGGCCGATGCCGGGATTCCCGTATCGGCGCTCGTTCGGCCCGAGCTCGATGCGGTGAAGACGGCCCACAGCGAGGGCGTCGACGGCGTGGAGTTCTTCACCGGATTGATCGTCGACTTGCCGGCCGGCGACCGTGCCCGCGAGCTCGAGGCCCTCGGCGACGCTTCGCGCCTCGCGTCGAAGCTCGGCATGCACATCGCCGCCTCGGGAGAGCTCGGCTATCGGACCCTCAGCGAGGTGATCGAGCACGCGCCGGCGGTGGCCTCGGTCGCCGTCGGGCGGGCCATCGTGGCGCGCGCGCTGCTCGTCGGCCTCGATCGCGCCGTGCGCGATCTGCGGGCGCTGCTCGGATGACGGCGCCCGCCGCCGTCGCTGCCGCCCGAGGGAGCGATCGATGAGCGCGGGTCTCTGGTCGCTGTTCGGTGCCGAGTCGATGCGGCGCCTCGACCTCCACACCATCGAGACACTCGGCGTACCCGGCGCGGTGCTGATGGAGAGCGCGGGGCGCGCCGTGGTCGCCCTGGTCCTCGAGCGCCTGCCGGCGGACGGTTCTGTCGTCGTGGTCTGTGGCGCCGGGAACAATGGCGGCGACGGCCTGGTGGTGGCGCGTCAGCTGCACGGGCTGGGTGTGAGCGTGCGAGCGGCACTGCTGGTCGACGCGAAGAAGCTCACCGGAGACGCGGCGGCCAACCTCTCCCGCGCCCGAGCCGCGGGCGTTCCCGTGGATGGCGAGCGCTGGCGCGCGCCCGGCCACGGCGTGATTGTCGATGCCATCTTCGGCACGGGCCTCTCGCGGGAGGTCGCGGGTCCCGCCGCCGCGAGCATCCGGCGCATCAACGCCGCGCGCGAAGCGAGGGCCGGCGCCGTACAGGTCGTCGCCGTCGACCTGCCGTCGGGTCTTTGCGCGGACAGCGGGAGGATCCTGGGGGCTGCGGTGGCGGCCGATGCGACGCTGACGATCCAGGCACCCAAGCCCGGGCTGGCCCTGGAGCCGGGGCGATCGCGGGCGGGGCGGGTGCGCGTGGCCCGCATCGGGATCGTGACGGACGTAGCGGACGTTCGGCCTGCTCACACGCGCGGCGGCGGCGGCGTCGTTGCCAGAACGTCCGGCGGATGGACACAAGGGAACCTTCGGCCACGTGCTCGCCATCGCGGGCTCGGAGGGAAAGACGGGCGCGGCGGCGCTGACCGCCGAAGGCGCCGCGCGGGTCGGCGCCGGGCTCGTGACCATCGCGTGTCCGGCCGGCCTCCACGACATCCTCGAGATCAAGTGCACCGAGGCCATGACGGTCCCTGTCGCCGACACCAGCGACCGCTGTCTGGCCGCCAACGCGGCGCCGGCGTTGCTCACGTTGGCTTCCGAACGGACGGCCGTCGCCTTGGGTCCGGGGATTGGTCGCAGCGCGGACACCGTGAAGCTGGTGCGCGATTTCGCGCCGCGCGTTCGGAAACCCCTCGTCCTCGACGCCGACAGCCTGTTCGCCTTCGCGGGCGATCCCGAGGCTCTCGCCGTGCGCCGCGGCCACACGGTCTTGACGCCGCACCCGGGCGAGGCTTCGGGGCTGCTCGAATGTTCGACGGCGCAGATCAACGACGACCGCTTGGGCGCCGCGCGCGAGCTCGCCGAGCGCAGCGGCGCAGTCGTGCTGCTGAAGGGGGCGGCGAGCGTATCCGCGGATCCGGACGGGCGGGTGCTCATCAATCCCACCGGGGGTCCAGCCCTCGGCTCCGGCGGCACCGGCGACGTGTTGACCGGCATGGTCGCGGGCTTCCTGGCCCAGGGTCTCGAGACCGTGGAGGCGGCGGCTCTGGCTGCCTTCGTCCACGGCGCGGCGGCAGACCGCCTGTGCTCGCCGCCGGCGACGTCGGGCCTGTTGGCGGCGGACCTCGCCCGCGCGCTTCCGGGCGAGATGGCGGCGCTGCGTGCACTCCTCGGCGATCCATCGGCGACCGCGGCAGCGGGTCGGCAGCTTGCGATTTCCTTCCCGGAGCCCTGAGGCGACCCACCAGGCGGCGCGGCTGCTGGGGACCGACATTCCGGTGGACGACCAGGTCGGGTACC
>JBHHVG010000141.1:0-7378 GCA_046754165.1 Myxococcota bacterium | reverse complement strand
CGCGCTTCGCGCGAAACGGCGCCTCATCCTTGCGGGCAACGTCGACGACGTCGACCGGCAGTACTTCGAAACCGAAGTGCTTCCCAGGGTGGACGGAACCGACATCACCTACGTGGGGGAGGCGGACTTCACCAGGAAGTGCGAGCTGCTCATGCACGCGCGCTGCCTGCTGGCGCCCATCACCTGGCACGAGCCCTTCGGGCTGTTCATGGCCGAGGCGATGGCGTGTGGGACTCCAGTCGTCGCATTCCGAATGGGCGCGGCGCCCGAAGTCGTGGAGGACGGTGTGACGGGATACATCGTCGAGACGCCCGACGAGATGATCGATTCTCTCAGTCGGATCGATCGGATCTCCCCGGAGGCCTGCCGCCGACGGGTCGAGAAATGCTTCAGCGTCACGCGGATGGTCGACGACTACCTGGCGGCCTACACGAGAATACTCGAAACGGTGCAGGCGCGTCCCGAGCGACACCGGCGCGCGATGCGTCGCCCACAGCGGCACCAGCCGGTTTCTGCGGTCGCGCGTACTACTTGACCACCAGGACGTCGACGACGCCCTCGCGCTCTACGACCTCGACACCCACGTCGTGCGGGTGACGCTGGAAGTGCAGGTCGACCGTCGACGCGCCCACGCGGAGACCGTCGATGCGAACGCAGTCGAGGAAGGGCGGGAGCATGGGGTTGGAGATGAGCACCTGGTTCGCACGCGCGGAGATCTTGAGCCCCAGGGATGACTGGAGCAACAGGTAGACCGCCGCCGCCGCCCACGCCTGCGGCGCACACGCGACCGGGTAGAGGGTCGGCCCCTCCCCGGAGCGCCGAGAGAAGCCGCAGAAGAGCTCCGGCATCCGGTTGAGGTCGAGGTGGCGCGACGCGTCAAAGAAGCCGCTCAGGATGCGCAACACCGGTTCCTTGAGGCCGTAGCGCGACAGGCCGGCGGCGATGATCGCGTTGTCGTGGGGCCACACCGATCCGTTGTGATAGGAGATCGGGTTGTAGCGCTTCTCGGAAGTCGGGATCGTCCGGATGCCCCAGTTCGAGAAGAAATCGTCTCGCATCAGGGTCTCGGCCACCATCCGCGCGCGATCGAAGCTCGCGATGCCAGTGAACAGGCACTGGCCCGCGTTGGAGCTGCGCACGCGGCAGGCCTCCTTGTGGCCGTCCAGCGCCAGGACGTAGGTGGCGAGCTGGTCCGACCAGAAGCGTTCCTCGAACTTCTCCTGCAAGGCCGCCGCTTCGGCGCGCAGGATGCGTGCCCGGTGTTCTTCACCGAGCGCGGCGGCGAGCTCGGCCGCTCCGCGCTTCGCACCGAACACATACGCCTGGACTTCGCACAGCGCGATCGCCCCCTCGGCCGGCCGGCCGTCATCGTGAAACACGGAGTCGTGGGAGTCCTTCCAGCCTTGGTTTACGAGGCCCGTCGGAGACCGGCGCTCGTACTCGACGAAACCATCTCCATCGCGGTCACCGTAGGTGTCGATCCAGTCGAGCGCGCGAACGATGTTGGGCCAGATCTCCCGAAGCAGCCCGAGATCCGCGGTTCGGTCGAAGTGCGCGTGGGCCAGCACGACGAAGAGAGGCGTGGTGTCGACGGCGCCGTAGTAGTTCTGGAAGGGGACCTCGCCGAGGTTCGACAGCTCCCCCCCGCGCGCCTCGTGGAGGATCTTCCCCGGCTCCGCCTCGGAGGCCGTCGACTCCTCGCTCGCCTGGGTGGCGGCCAGGTAGCGGAGTACCGCCGCTGCGATCGAAGGATCCATCCACATGGTTTCGAGCGCCGTGATCATCCCGTCGCGGCCGAACGGGGCGTTGAACCACGGAACTCCGGCATACGGGTAGAGCCCGTGGCGCGTTTCGGTGAGCATCATGCGCAGATCCGCCGTCGCGCGGTTCAGCCAATCGTTGAACTGCGCGCTCGTCGCTTCGACCCGGAAGCCCTCGGTCGTGCGGGATTCGAGGGCGCGGCTCACCGCCGCGGTGGCCTGCTCGTAGTCGGCGCCAAGGCCCCCCGCAGCCGCTTCGTCGCACGCGATCTGGAGATCGAAGGTCTCCTCACCTCCCGGAGGGAGGTACACGGAGAACCGCGCTTCGCCCGGATCGATCCGTGTCGGACGGGGGCTGAAATGAAGCGACGTCGCCCGCACCACACGGTCGAGCCCGCGATAGGAGAGCGTGACCGAGTCGACGTTGAGGACCGTGTCGAGCAGCGTCCCCGAGCACTCCCGTTCGAAGCCGCGAACTTCGAAGAGGTCGATGAAATCTGCGGCGAACAAGAACGAGATGGAGAAGTGAATCGGCCGCAGGGCGAAGCTGCGAATGCGGAGACGTTGATAGCATCCACCATTCGTCAACACCGCCGAGCGAAACAGGTGAATCGTGTCCTGGGCGACGGCGCCTTCGAGCGGCGACCCCAGCGCCGGGTTGGTGAGGTCGACCACGACGGTCGAGTTGTCTTCGGTGAGTGTCGAGCTGAGCAGGATCGGGCGCTCCCCCTCGACACGCAGTTCGAGGCGGCTCAGGTAGCGCGTTCCGTCGTGGTACAGCCCCTGGTGACCCCGTCCGATCGGGTGCACGTCGCCGGTACGGTCGAAGACGGCGAATGTCTCACCCTGTTTGAGAACGCTGGTGCGGTCGTCGGCCAGGGTCGAGTTCGCGTGGATGTAGTACTCATCGCGAACCCGGATGATCTCCTGGGGGTCGGACGGATCCTCGCGGTTCATCGCGATCTCTCCTCTCGGTCGACGCAGCGAACGTACCATCGATACCGGATCACGTGGCGAATCCGGGGGAGTGAGGCATCGCCGCTCGAAGTCGGAAGCTACGCCATGGGATCGTCGGGTTCTTCCGGTTCGTCGGAGCCGCCGCGGAGACGCGTGAAGATCGATTCCAGGCGGCGCACGCCGATGAGGATGGCGACCACGAGTACGGAGAGCGCCAGGCCCTCGATTGGGCGCCCAACGCCGATGGTGCTGCCGATCGCCGCGAGCATCCAGACCACGGAAGCGGACGTCACTCCAGTGATGGCTCCACCCCGCGCCAGGATCACGCCGGCACCGAGGAATCCGACGCCCGTGACCACCTGGCCGAGCACCCGCGTCGGGTCTGCGCCGGCGCTGTCCGTGGTGACGCTCAATCGGACGAAGACCTGTGTCGCGAGGCAGATGAGGATGCCCGTCCGGATTCCGATCGCTTTGCCCCGGAGCTGGCGCTCGAGGCCGACGACGCCGCCACAGACGATGGAGGTTGCGAGTTGAAACGAAATCGAGGATTCGAGGGTCCCGAGCAATTTCGCGAGGTCTTCCACGTTCATCGCTCGCACGGACGGGCAAGACCGCGCTTGCTCCACCGCATCACGGACCAGGCATCAACAGCGTTGAAAAGCGCCGCGGCTTGCGCTGGGCCTGAATGGTCGATGCCAGACAGTACAGCGGGAATCGACAGCGCGCCTCGAAAAGTCCTGCTGCCCGCCTCTGTGGAACGGCGGTTGAAAACGACCACTCGATACCCGCCGAGCGCCGGTACGGTGCCATCGATGAAGAAGCTCTAGAAGGGACCCATGGCGAGCTTTCGGCGCTCGGTCGAGGCGACCAGCTCACGCCAGATGGTCTGCTCGAGCTGCTGGCTCTCGGGCGATTCGAGCTCTTCGACGTGGGTGTGCAGCTCGATGAGCAGCGCCCGCAGCTCGCTGTTGCCCTGCTCGAGAGCGGAGACAGCGAGGCTGGTGTCCTCGCCGTTCGCCGCCAGGGCGAGCTTCTCCCGCAGGTCGGCGTCCGCCACGACCCGGGTGGCTGCGGCGAAGATCCGGCGCAGCTCCAGGTTCTCCGCCGCGCGCCGAGCGGCGGCGCGCTCGAACTCCTCGGCCACGAAGTTGAGGAGCAGACCCATCACGCTGACGCTCGCCTGCTCGTAGTCGGACCCGAGCGCTTCGGCGGTCTTCGTCATCAGGTGTACAGCCGCGGTGCCGAGGAAGCGACCGGGTTCGGGCCTCACGGCAGGTGCCCCAGGGTGTGGAGCGCCGCCCGGTCCTGGCTGTTGCCCATCAGCCACGACGACAGCGCCAGGATCATGTCCTGATTCTTCCCGTCGCTGAACTCCTTCGCGCTCGAGATCCAGATCGCCTGGCCCTTCACGCTGGAGAAGACCTCCCACCAGCGCAGGGCATCCGGGTCGGGGTTCAGCCCGCTCGACTCCTCCCAGATCCGGATCGCCTGCTTCCGCGGCGCCAGGCCGCCGGCGCGGTCGTCGCCGGCCCAGCGCCAGACGGGATTCAGGCTCCACGCCAGGTCCTCGAGCGGGTCACCCAGGTGGGCCATCTCCCAGTCGAGGATGGCGCGGATGGTGCCGTCGGTGTCCACCAGGAAGTTTCCGGTGCGGAAATCGCCGTGGACGACGCCGCTGCGCCGGGGCGGCGGCGGAGGACTGCGGCGCAGCCAGCGGATGGCGGCACGGATGACCGGCTGAGGACAGAGCTCGTCCTCGTCGATGATCCGCTCCCAGTGGTCGAGCTCCCGTTTCCAGCAGTCGCCTGGCGCCACGGCCTCCATCACCGAGTCGAGACCGACCGCCGCCGGATCGGTCCGGTGGATCGCGCCGAGAATCGACCATTTCTGCTGGGCGAGCTTCTCCGCGTGCTGGTCGAAGGGCGGCGCGACCACCTGGGTGGGGCCCGCCTCCATCCCGATGAGCTGCTCCATCACGAAGAAGGGGTGATCCAGCCAACGGCTGTCTTCCTCCAGCCAGAGGGGCTCGGGTACCGGAACGTCTGTCCCGTAGAAAGCGCGGTAGGTGTTGAACTCGACGGCACGATCGGTCTCGATCAGGCTTCCGGGTGGATCGCGGCGCAGGATCAGGGGCCGCGACGTGGACTCCGCGCCCTCCCTATAGGAGAGATCGAAGCGATAGGTCTCGCGCGACGCACCGCCGAAGATGCGCTCGAGGTTTGCCACTCGAACGTCCTTGGCCCGAGGCATCCGGTGCGAGATGTAGCGGGCGAGCTTCGATTCGAGACCAGACATGTCCGTCGTCCGTCAGCTCGGCGCGGCGGGCGACGGAGCCGCGGCCTCCACCTCGCCCAACTCGCGGACCATGCGCTCGCGTTCACCGATCAGGAAGCGTTCGAGCAGCCGAATCAGCTCGCGAAAATAATCCGCCGGATCGTTGCGGTCCAACCGCTCTCGCAGCTTGGGAACCCAGCAGCCCGGGTGCCGCGCCACGAAATCTCGCTGGGCGCGGCAGTAGGGGCCCGGGTCGTCGTCTCGCTGAAGGCACTGGGCCTCCCGGAAGCACAGGAAGTGCAGGAACTCGAGCTGCGTCGTGAGGTGGTCCGGGAGTTCGCGGGGCTGGCCCGACAGCTTCAGGCCGAAGTGGTTGTAGAAGCGCACGGACTCTTCCATGGTCTTCATGCGCGTACCACCGTAGAGCCCACCGCAGAGGGGACACGGCGGCCCGGAGGATCCCGCGTCGAACAGCCGCGTGAACTCGATGGCCAGGTCGTCGTCGGCGTCTCCCGCGTCGCGAAGAGCCGTCCAGTCTGTCTCGTTCGCGATCGCCGGGTCCACGGCGTCGAGCGCTCCTCGCAGACCATCGGCCAGCTCACCGCTGCGGATCGCCGCGTGCAGGTCGCCTTCCGGGTAGCCGAGCGCCGTGGCGAACAGGTAGTAGGCGCGGCTGCGCTCGGTCGCGAACACTTCCGCTCGTCCTGCCAGGCCATCGATCGTTTCGGCCGTCATGCTGTCACCTCGTTCGCCCGCGCCGGTCCGACGCGCTCGATCTCGATGGTACCGCCCCGCGGCGAATGACCAGGAGCGCCGTAGATCACGCGGTAGTGAATCTGCTCGTAGCCGCCGGCAAGGTGTAGCGCCTTCCAGGGCGCCACGACCGGCTCCTGCTGACCCTTCCAGCCCTTGAACTGATAGGGCTCCCAGGCGTGGTAGACGATGACCTGCCCCGGCTGCACGCCGCCGGCCACCTTGGCGATGGTCTCGAACGCGCCGTGGTCGTTGGTGACCCGCACGCGATCGCCGTCGGCCACACCGCGCGCGTCCGCGTCGACTCGCGACATCCACAGCGCCGGCTCGCCGCGTTGGAGCCGGAGCATCAGCGACGAATCCCGCCAGGTGGCGTGGATCGACCAGCGCGTGTGTCCGCCCGTGAGCCGCAGCGGATGGTTTCCCCCGGCCGCGGGCGGTTCCTTGTGCACCGGCAGCGTCTCGCCCACCTCCTCGTACCACGGGTGGTCGATGAGGAACTGCTGGCGCCCGCTGAGCGTCGGCCAGACCTCCTTCTCCTCGACGAAGCGCGCGTGGGGGTAGAGCGTGCGTCCCGGGCGATAGTCCGAAGCGACGGCGTAGAGCGGGTTGGGATCGCCCTTGACGTCGACGATGGGCAGCATCCCCGTCGCCGTGGACGCCTCGAGCCCCAGGTGGCCGGTGGCTCCCGTCATGCGCAGGAGCTGATCGAGCACGGCTTTCGGGTCGCTCTCATGGTACTTCCCGCGGTCGCTCCAGCGGTCGTAGAGGGTCGCCAGGTCGACCTCCCCGCCCACGGAGTCGCGGACGGTGGAGATCCCGCGCTCACGCGCCCGCTCCTGGACCTTGCGGGCGAGCAGGCCGAAGATCTCCCACTCGGGCTTGGCCTCGCCCAGGGGCTCCACCGCCTTCTCGCACATCACCAGGTAGGGCAGATAGGCCTGGGAGTACTTGAGCGAGTCGCGCTCGTAGTACCCCGCGGCCGGCAGGATCAGGTCCGCCTGGAGTCCCGACGTGCTCATCTTGAAATTCACGTCCACGATCCAGTCGAGCTTTGGCCACAGGTGCTTCCTTGCCGTCTGGGGTGACGGCCAGCGGCGCAGCGGGTTCGGACCCGTGAAGATGAAGACCTTGGGATCCGTGCCGGGCTCGGGGCGAATCGGGATCCAGCCCTTCTCGACCGACTCCTGCATGTACTCCGCCGTCGATCGCGGCACGGCCGGATCCTGGTAGTCGCGCCGATCCCAGATCTCCTTGTAGCCCGCATGGGTGTAGAGCCACGGCATGAGCGGCGTGTTTCCGCGCTGGGGAATCATCTCGATCAGGAACGCTTCCAGCTGCCGCCAGTCGAGGCGGCCCGACAGCTTGCGGAAGAGCGCCTTGGCCTTCATGGCCAGCGTCACCTCGCCCGCGCCCGTCGAGAGCCGGTCGAAGCCGTCGAGGGGCCACCACGAAGCAATGCGCAGGCCACCCCCGCTCTTGCCCTGGTTGCCCGTCAACGCCATCAGCAGGATCTCGGCGCGCTGCACGAGGTCGCTGTGGTAGTGCTTGCAGGCGCCCCAGGACGAGTAGATCATCGCGGAGCCGGCCGCGGCGAGCTCCCGCGCCAGCCGCTCGATCGCTCCCCGGCCGAT
>JBHHVG010000140.1:0-7393 GCA_046754165.1 Myxococcota bacterium | reverse complement strand
CCTCGACGCCATCCGCGCGACGCAGCGTGACGCATCGGTCGAAGCCATGGAGCTCGATCTTGCGACTCTCGATTCGGTAGGCCGCTTCTCCGAGAAGATCCTCGCGAGCCACGGGAGCCTTCACGCGCTGTGCAACAACGCCGGCGTGATGGCGCTGCCGCGGCGCGAGACTGCCGACGGTTTCGAGATGCAATTCGGAACCAACCACCTCGGACATTTCGCGCTCACCGGTCTGCTGCTGCCCCGCCTGCTCGCCACTCCCGGAGCCCGCGTCGTCACGACGAGCAGCAGCATGCACAAGTTCGGGCGCATGAACTTCGACGATCTCCAGTCCGTGAGGCGCTACAGCAGGTGGGGCGCCTACGGTCAGAGCAAGCTCGCCAATCTGCTGTTCGCCTACGAGCTGCAGCGGCGGCTCGCAGCCCGGCGCGCGGACGCGATCAGCGTCGCCTGCCACCCGGGCTACGCCGCCACCAATCTCCAGTTCGCCGGGCCACGCATGGACGGCTCGAATTTCCTCGAGCGCGTGTCCGACCTGGCGAATCGGATGTTCGCGCAGACGGCCGAGATGGGGGCACTCTCCACCGTGCGGGCCGCCACTGCGCCCGACGTCGAGGGCGGCAACTTCTTCGGCCCGGCAGACATCTTCGAGACGAAGGGCCCGCCGGTGAAGGTGTCGTCGAACGCGCGCTCCCACGACGCCGCCGCCGCGCGCCGACTGTGGGACATCTCGGCCGAGCTCACCGGCGTGCGCTACGAAGCACTCGCGGGCTGAGGCGGCGCCGGTGCGGGTCGCGACATGGAACATCAACGGGCTGCGCGCCCGGCTGGACTTCCTGCGGCTCTGGCTGCGGGATCGTCGGCCCGATGTCGTTGGACTCCAGGAGCTCAAGCTCGAGGACGAGAAGTTCCCGCACGCCGAGATCGAGGCCGAGGGCTACCGCGCGGTGACACACGGCCAGAAGAGCTGGAACGGCGTCGCGATCCTCGCCCGCGACGACGCAGAAGTCACTCAGCGCGGCCTTCCGGGCCAGCAAGACCTCGGCGCTCGCCTGATCAGCGCCAACGTATCCGGCCTCTCTTTCACGACCGTCTACTGCCCCAACGGCAAGCACGTCGGCCACGACGACTTCCCGCGCAAGCTGGCGTGGTTCGAGACGTTGGCCGACCACGCAGCGCCCGCCGCGAGGGCCGAGGCGCCGGCGATCCTATGTGGCGACTTCAACGTCTGCCCGACCGCACTCGACAGCTGGGACGGCAAGCGCTTCGCCGGCGAGATCTTCCACACCGAGGAGGAGCGCCGATGTTACGGGGACGTGCTGGCCGGCGGCTACACCGACGCCTGGCGCGCGGCGCATCCGGACACCCCGGCGTTCTCGTGGTGGGACTATCGCGGCGGGGCCTTCCACCGCAAGCAGGGCCTGCGCATCGACTTCGTGCTGGCGAACCCCGCCGCCCTCGCCCGCATCCGCTCTGTCGAGATCGACCGCGAGTACCGCAAGAAGAAGGAGGGGCTCACCGCCTCGGACCACGCACCGGTCTTTGCCGACCTGGAATGACTCCCCTACGCCATGTACATGCCGCCGTTGGCCGCGAACACCTGACCCGTGGTGTAGCCAAAGAGCTTCGGATCACTGATGGCGCAGACGGTGGCGGCGATCTCATCCGGCAGCGCGATGCGGCCCACCAGGGTGGCGCGGCCCATGGCCTGCACGCCTTCCTCGCCCACGGCGGCCAGCATCGGGGTGTTGACGGGCCCCGGGGCGATGGCGTTCACCCGGGCGCGATAGCTCGCGAACTCTCGCGCAGTCGTGCGGGTGATGGACTCGATGGCGCCCTTGGCGGCGGTGTAGTCGACCTGGCCGATGTTGCCGTTGCGCGCGCTGACGGACGAGAAGTTCACGATGGTGCGGTTCACGCCGTCGTCCAGGGGTTGGTTGCCGTTCTCCTTGAACAACGGGTGCCAGTGTTGGCTGGCCACCTCGCGGGTGAACAGGAAGGTTCCGTGCAGATGGACGGCCAGCACTGCCTTGAAGTCGTCGAGGGTCTTCTTGGTGATGCGCGAGTCGCGGGTGATTCCTGCGACGTTCACGACGCCGTTGATACAGCCGGTGGAGTCGAGCACCGCGGAAACCGCGAGCTCCACGGCTTCTTCATCGGCGACATTGGCGGGTACGACGATCGGGCGGATTGGCGCAAAGGCGGCGATCTCGTCGCGCGCCTCGGCAAGCCGATCCTTGTCGAGGTCTACGAGCGCCACACAGGCGCCGTGGGCCGCCAGAGCCGCGGCCACACGGTTGCCGATCCCCTGGCTGGCGCCGGTGACGATGTGGGTCTCTCCTTCGAACGCTCCTTCGCGAAGCACCAGATCCATCGCTTCTCCCTTGCACAGGTCGGCTCGGCAGCGAGCCGCCCGAGCGCCGGAATATCACGCGGCGCCCCGTCGGGCACAAGAGCGAATCCCCGCGTTTCCCTCGGGATCCGCTTCGAGTAGGCTGGTTGTTCGTCGGGAGGCCCATGGCCAGCGAAACACACAAGACCTACTGCCGGATCTGCACCGCTTGCTGCGCCCTCGAGGCGCGCGTCGAGAACGGACGGCTCGTCCACGTGCGTGGCGACGCCAACGACCCGGTCAGCGGCGGCTACACCTGCGTCAAGGGCCGCCAGCTCCCGCATCAGGTGCACGGTCCCGAGCGGCTGCGGGGCTCACTGGTTCGCGGCGACGACGGGGTTCAGCGCGGGATTTCGACGGCCCGCGCCCTCGACGAGATCGCGGCGACCCTCCAGCGCATCATCGCGGAGCGCGGAGCGCGGGCCGTAGCGACGTATAGCGGCACGGCGGCGTACGCGAACTCCGCCGCGCTCCCGGTGATCCAGGCGTGGCACGCGGGCATCGGCTCGACATCGAACTACTCGAGCATGACCATCGACCAGCCTGCCAAGATCATCGCCGTCGGGCGCCAGGGCGTTTGGGGAGGGGGGCACCACACCTTCGCGAGCTCCGATGTCGTGCTGTCGGTCGGAAACAATCCGATCGTCTCCGGGCTGACCCTCCCGGGCGGCGTCCCTGGGGTCAATCCGGTGAGGCAGCTCGAGCAGGCAAAGAAGCGCGGGCTCACGCTGATCTGCATCGACCCGCGGCGCACAGAACTCGCGAAGCGCGCGGACCTCCACCTCCAGGTCCGACCGGGGGAGGACCCGACGCTGTTGGCCGGAATGCTGCGGGTGATTCTCGAAGAGGAGCGGCACGACGTCGACTTCTGCCGCGACCACGTCGCCGGGATCGAGGAGCTCCGCGCCGCCGTCGCCGACTTCACGCCGGACTATGTCGAGGCCCGCAGCGGCGTCCCCTCCGAGCAGGGGCTCCGCGCCGCACGGCTCTTCGCCGCTGGACCCCGCGGCTGCGCCTCTTCGGGGACCGGCCCGGACATGGCGCCACGCGCCTGTCTCACCGAGCACCTGCTGTCGACGCTGAACGCCGTGTGCGGGCGCTACAACCGCGAGGGCGACCCGCTGCCCAATCCCGGCGTGTTGAGCGCGAAGCTGCCGCGGCCCGCCCAGACCATCGCACCCGAGCTGCTCCCGTCTTTCTTCCAGTTCGGCACGGGACCCGCCTGCCGCTTCCGCGGTCTCGCCCGGCTGTGCGACGAGATGCCGACGGCGACGCTGGCTGAGGAGATCCTCGAGCCCGGCGACGGCCAGATCCGCGCGCTGATCTGCGTCGGCGGCAATCCCGCCATGGCACTCCCAGACCAGCGGAACCTGTGGAAGGCGCTGGCGAGCCTGGAGATCCTGGTGTGCGTCGACATCGCCCACACCGAGACGACCCGCATGGCGCACTACGCGATCGCGGCGCGGCACCCGCTCGAACGCGACGACGTGACCGAGTTCATGGACATGTTCTACGAGGTGCCGTACGCGCACTACGCCCCGGCGATCCTCGAGCCGGACTTCGACGCGATCGAAGACTGGGAGGTATTCACCGGCCTCGCCAAGCGGTTGAAGACCTCCATCGAGCTGCCCGGAGGCGCCATCGACGTCGCGAAGGGCCCCTCGAAGTTCGAGGTGCTCGAGCTGATTCGGCCAGATACGCGCATTCCGCTGGCGGAGATCCGTGACCGGGACGGCGGACACATCTTCGACGAGATCGACGTGACGGTCGCTCCGCCGATACCCGGACTCGACGCGCGCCTCGACCTCGCGCCCCCGGGAATCTGCGACGAGCTGCGGGAGGTGCGCGCCGAGTCGTTCTCCCCGATCGGGCAGGGTCCCTTCCCGTACCGGCTGATCAGCCGGCGCATGCGCCACGTGGCCAACTCGGTCGGGCGCGACTTTCCGGAGACCTGCAAGCGCGGCGTCCGGAATCCCGCCTACATGAATCCCGCAGACCTCGAAAAGCTCGGTGTCGAGGCCGGGAATCTCGTCGAGATCGCGACCGCCCACGCCGCGGTCCGGGCCGTCGTCGAGCCCAGCGACGAGGTGCAGAGCGGCGTGATCTCCATGGCCCACTGCTTCGGCGGCGGCCCCGACGAGGATGGGGACGCGCGCGCCGTCGGCAGCAGCACCAGCCGGCTCGTGGCGGTCGACCGCGACTACGACCCGATCACCGGGATGGCGCCCCAGAGCGCGATTCCCGTGGCGGTGCGGCCCGCGCGCGCCTGACGCCGACGCCGCTTCGGCCGACGGGGTGGGGCGCACGCGGCCGCGGGTTTCCCCGAACTCGTCTCCCCACTCTCGGAGAACAAAGACCGTGAGAGAGCTGACGCCGCGACGAGCCGCCGACTGCCTGCGCTCCAACGACCGCCTCGCCGTCCCTCTCGGCCCCGGACAGCCCGGCGCGTTTCTCCACGCCCTCGGCGAGCGCGACGACTTCCGCGACCTGCGGGTCTTCGGCGCTCTGCTCCTCGACCTGTATCCGATCTTCGCGCGACCGGGCGTCACCCTGCTGAGCGGCTTCTTCGGCCCGGTCGAGCGGGCGCTCCAGGCCGCGGGGCACGACGTCCGCTTCATCCCCAGCGACTTCCGCGGCTTCACCCAGGTCGCCCGCGATCTGCGGGCTCGGGTGATGGCCACCGCGGTGGCGCCCGCCGGCCCCGACGGCCGCTTCAGCCTCTCGCTCCACGCCGGCGCAACCACGGAAGAGCTGCTGCGATGCGGACGCGATCCGGAGCGGATCCTGATCGTCGAAGTGAATCCCGAGCTCCCGCGCACCGTCGGCCTGCCGCCCGAGCACCCCCACGCGCTACCCGCCGACGTGGTCGATATCGTGATCGAGAGCGACCGTCCGCTGCCGACCCTCCCCGAGCCGGATCCGAGCGATTCCGACCGGGCCATCGCCCAGCACGTCCGCCGCTACGTCCACGACGGCTCCACGCTCCAAACCGGCATCGGTGGAGTGCCCAACATGGTGGCGCGTCTTCTCGCGGACGGAGACGGCGGCGACTACGGCATCCACAGCGAGATGTTCACGACCGGGCTCATGCATCTCCACGAGGCCGGCGTCGTCCGCAACCACAAGGGGCTCTACGACGGCTTCTCGCCAACCACCTTCGCATTCGGCACCGCCCTGCTCCACCGCTGGCTCCACGAGAACGACGCCGTGCGCTTTCTGCCCATCGAGCTGGTGAACCGGCCCTCACTCATCGGACGCAATCGGAACATGGTCTCGATCAACGGCGCCCTCTCCATCGACCTTGCCGGGCAGGTCGTCGCGGACACGCTCGGGGCGCGCCAGTTCTCGGGGATCGGCGGCCACGAGGATTTCGTCGCAGGCGCCTCTCATGCCGAGGGTGGCCATTCGATCGTCTGCCTGCCGTCGACCGCAACCGCGAACGGTCGCGTGATCTCGCGCATCCAGGCCCGATTGCCGCTCGGATCGATGGTGACGACGCCACGCCACCAGGTCGACGTGGTCATCACGGAGTACGGGGCGGCGGAGCTGCGAGGCCGCACCGTCGGCGACCGCGCCGAGGCCTTGATCGCCATCGCCCACCCGGACGTGCGGGACGCGCTGCGCGCGGGCGAGCTCGACGTCGGACCGGCGCGTTAGCGAGGCCGGCGCGTCGGCGGCAAAGCCCCGAAAATCGGGTAGAGTGCGCAGCCGTGAGCCAACCGACACAGCCCTCCGAGCCCGAGGCCGGCCCCGACAACTGGAGCGACACCATGGGCCTCGAAGTGACCGAATGGACCGCCGAGCGCGTCGTCGCCAGGCTCGAGCCGGATTCCCGACATCACCAGCCCTACGGCATCCTCCACGGCGGCGTGTACTGCAGCATCGTGGAGGACGTGGCGAGCCGCGGCGCCGGGATGGCGGCCCGCGCCAGCGGGCAGAGGGGCGTCGTGGGCGTCAGCAACTCGACGGACTTCCTGCGCTCCCACAGCGGCGGCGCGCTCCTGGCCGTCGCCCTGCCGGTGCACGCGAGCCGCACCCAGCACATCTGGCAGGTCGTCATCAGCCGCAGCTCCGATGGCAAGCCCGTGGCGCGTGGGCAGGTGCGGTTCCAGGTGCTCGACCGGCTGCCGGGCGAGAGGGGCCGGGGCTGAACGAGTCGGACACCCGCCTCGATCCGGTCCTTGTCGTCCGGAACGTCACCTTCGGGACCCGCACCCGGCTCGGTCCGGGGCGATTCGGCGAGCTGCTGCGAGACCCAAGAACCCGTTCACCGTTGCGGAGTCGGCGAAGCGGAAGACGGGGACCAATATCGGCCGAGGCCACACGTGCGGTACGCCGAGTCCTCGGGTGGGGCTGGTGGACCAGAACGCTGCTCGGGACCTTCCGCGGCGTCAGTCACAAGCACATCGCCCGATACCTCACGGAGTTCACCTACCGGCTCAACCGACGCTGGAACGAAGACAAGCTCTTCTACTACCTGACACGCCGCGCCATCGAGGACCGACCGTCCCACAGTTCACTCGCTGGTGTCAATCCAGCGGGATGCTGAAGACTCCTCCTCACCCCGTGATCCCGGCAGAGGTCCTTCACGGCCCTTCCGGACTCGGCCTCCTTCAGGATCCCAATGATCTGCTCTTCTGTGCATCGGCTCTTCCGCACGTCTTCTCCTCTCTCTGATTGAGGAGAATTGTCATTCTAGACGGAAGAGATTCTGGAGTCAGGTCAGCTCGAAGGATCACCACCGCCTCCGTCCGGAAGGGGTCCACCAGCCGAACGGCACGAACGCTTCACGGTGGAAGAGACGGGTCGATGGTTCCGTCCGCGAACCGCCGATCCCGTTGCGTCCGGGCGACTCCTCTCGGCCACAGGCGGTGGTGATCCCAGGAGCCAGAAGCTTCGAAACAACCCAGCGCTCCGATCGGAGCACGGCATTTCGCGCGGCGCAGGCGGCACACCGCCGGAGGCCGAGAGGGGTCGCCCGGACGCCCTTGGAAACCCCGG
>JBHHVG010000139.1:0-7428 GCA_046754165.1 Myxococcota bacterium | reverse complement strand
GGCGCTGCCACCGGCCAGAGCGATCACCGAGCTCTTCTGCAGGCGCCGCGTCCACTCCGGGTCGTGGTGCAACGCGACCCGCTCGGCCAGCTCCCAGACCCGGGGATCGGCGATCCGCTCGCGCGTCACCTGGTGGGGGGTGAGCTCGCCGTCCAGCAGCGCCACGGCCGCGTTGTAGGGAACCGAGAAGTTCACGCTCACCGGATCGCTCTGCGGGCCCCGCAGGTGCGGTTGCGAAAGGGCGTCCATGCCCACGGTGAGGACCGAGGCGGCGATCTCGATCCGGTCGATGCCGCTGGGTTCGAGATCGTTCTCTCCGACGATCTCGAGGCACGCGTCCACGAAGGAGTCGATGTAGGCGCAGCCGGGGTAGGGCTTGAAGCAGAGCGTGTCGGTGAGCCAGGTGGCTCCCAGGCCGGTGAACGCGCCGACGAGAGGGCGCGGGCTGAAGGTCGAGACGAAGCCCTGGTCTCCGTCGAGGATGCCCCGGGCGCCCGGCAGCCCTTCCGCCGCGAGCTCGACGGCGTCGATCCCCTGCACGGCGGGCCCAGACGCCAGGATCGTCTTGGCCTCGCTGCCGAAGAAGCCGCGCTGCGTTGGATGGGGGGGCTGGAGGAGGGCGATCCCGAGGCCGGACTCGATCCCGTCGGCGTCGAGGTCGAGCATCCTGGCATAGGCGACCGCCGTTCCCGCCGCGTGGATGAAGCTCCAGAGCTGGCCGTTCAGCGGCCCGAAGAGCACGGCCGCGCCGATGCGTCCCTCGACCTCGTTCGCGGTGACCTGGGCCGTGAGGATCTCACGACCGCCGAGCCCGAGGCTCTCGGCGACGGCCAGCGATCCCAGCACGGCACTGTGTCCCGTGTGCCCGGCGAACAGGTAGTCGTCGTAGTCGAGCGCCATCGAGAAGGCGGCGTTCGTGTAGAGCGCCTCGCGCAGCGGCAATTGCTCGTCGCTCCCGATCACCGTGCATCCCGCCCCCCCGCGCGCCGCCGCACGTCGTCGCGTCGCCCGCAGGACGGCCGCGCCTGGCGGAGTACGGCTTCCCGCGAGCGCCGCGCCGAGCACGGAGAGGATCTGGAGCTTGGCGTTCTCGACAACCCGCCCGGGCAGGTCGTCGAAGCGCACCCCAGCGACGAACTCCGCGACGCGGAGCGTTCGATCTCGGTCCGCTGCACTCGTCACCGTTCCCACCTCACTTTCCTCTTGACGGCGCTCAGAGCCCACCGTACCACGTGGCTAGCTCGGTCCCGATCCGATGCGGCATGTCCTCCTGGATGAAGTGAAGCCCCTCGCCCAGGTCGACAGTCGTGAGGTTCGGCAGGTGCTTCCGACACCATCCGGCGAGGGCCGGAGGAAGCGCGTTGCCCGGCGTCACGTGGAGCAGGAGCTTCGACTCCTGGAGCCATGCGTTGTACGAGACGATCACCTCGTGCATGTCGGCCGGATGGCCGCCGACGGGGATCTCGTTCGGCCAGCGCCACATGGGCTTGCGATCGGCCGGATTGCGGAAGGGTGCCCGGTAGTGGTCCATCTCCTCCTCGCTGAGCTTGCGCAGGATCAGCCGGGGAAGCATGTCCTCGATGAAGACGTTCTGCTTTACGATGAGATCCCAGCCGACTTCGGGCGTCCGGAACTTCTCGAAGATCTCCTTCATCTCGCGCGGGAAGGTGTCCAGGCTCACGACGGGAGTCAGGATCGCCTCCATGAAGGCGATCGCCTTGACGTTGGTCTCGTGGCGGCTCGCGTAGTGGAAGCCGAGCGCGGACCCCCAGTCGTGAATCACGAGCGTCAAGTTCTCCAGTCCGAGCGCCTCGGTGAACCGATCCAGGTATCGCACGTGGTCGAAGAAGCGGTATTCGATGTCGGGCTTCTCCGACTTCCCCATGCCGATCAGGTCCGGCGCAATGCAGCGTCCGCTGGAGACGAGGTGCGGGATAACGTTCCGCCACAGGTAGGACGAGGTGGGCTGCCCGTGGAGGAAGAGGATGGGGTCCCCCTCGCCCTCGTCGACGTAGTGCATGCGCGAGCCGAGGACGTCGGCGTAGTGGGGCTCGAACGGGAAGTCGGGGGAGATGTTCGCCTCACGCACGGCGCAGGGACTCCACGCGAGCGAGCACTTGGTCGACGCTCTTCGCTAGCTCGCGCAGAACCTCTCCGGCGGGACGGATCTGCTGCACCATGCCTACGCCCTGGCCGGCGAATCCCGGGGCGATGTCCTTGCGCCCCTGCCGGATCGCGGCATCGACGACGGGCCCGGAGACCATCGACTGGAAGGGCATCGGGAGGGGCTCCAGATCGGTGCCCTCCCACGCCCGGGCCCATGCGTTGCGGATCACGCGGGTGGGCTTCCCGGTCACGGAGCGGGAGATGGTGGTGCCCTCTTCGCTGGAGTCGACAAGGGCCTCCTTCTGGCAGTCCTCGATCCCGGCCTCTTCGGTCGCGAGGAACGCAGTTCCCAGCCACACCCCCTCCGCACCGAGCATCAAGGCCGCGGCGATGCCGCGCCCGTCTCCGATGCCTCCTGCGGCGAGCACGGGGACGTCGCCGGCGGCATCGACCACCTGGGGTACGAGGGCCATGGTCCCGATCGGCGAGTTGTGGCCCCCTGCGTCGTGGCCCTGCGCGACGATCACGTCGACGCCCGACTCCACGGCCCGGTGGCCGCGGCGCCCCGCCGCACCGACGCGGGAAGCAATGTGTCCACGCCGAAGGGTACGATGCCCCGGGTCGCCTCGGTGAGTCCGAAGCGGGCCTCGGGCGAGGCGATCCGGATGTCGGTGGCCTGCAGGATCTCGGTCCCGCCCGCGAGGGCCCATCCGTGTACGGCGGCCACGACCGGCTTGTAGAGCTCGAAGCCTCGAAGCAGCGCCATGTCGGTGAGGCTGCGGTCGGACAGCAGCCGACGGTCCCACTCGTCTTCCGGCGCGCGAGCGCCGGTCATGAGGGGGATCAAGAGCTCGAGGTCCGCGCCCGCGCAGAACGCGCGCTCCCCGGCGCCGGTGAGGATGGCGACGCGAGTGTCGGGGTCGTCTCGGAACGCGCGCCAGGCGTCGGCGAGCTGCACCATCATCTGCGGGCTGATGGCGTTGCGACGCTGCGGCCGATTCAAGGTCAGGTAGGCGATGCCATCGCGTGTCTCGTAGATCAGGTCAGGCATCGGCGCCTCCGTCGCGACGTCGAATCAGGCGTTCGCCCGCCGGGGCGTCGACGGGGCGGAAGACGGGGAGCGTGATCTGTTCGCTCGCGTCCTCGAAGCACACCTCCACCGCTATTCCGACGCGCACCGCCTCGGGAGGGCATTCCACGACGCGCGCGGGAAGGCGGATCCCGCCGGTCCCTTCGAGTTCGACCAGCGCGACCGCATACGGAACGTCGCCACCGAAAGCCGGATGCGCCGCGCGGTGGACGACGACGTAGCTGTAGACCTCGCCGCGCCCGCTGATCCGCTGCCACCGGCTCTCGGGCGAGCCACACGACGGGCAGAGGGGACCGGGGTAGAACCGGAACGCCTCGCAGGCGCTGCACCGCTGCAGGCACAGCTGGTGGCGTCGGCAGGCGTCCCAGAACGGACGGGTGTCCGGGTCCGGGCAGGGGAGGGGACGGGGCACTGCGCTCACACTCCACCTCCCAGCAGCAGTCCGGAGGCCACTTCGGGTCCGCCCCAGCCCGTGCAAAGTCCGACCTCCGCTTGCGCTACCTGACGCTCGCCCCCCGCGTACTCGCCGCGCAGCTGGCGCACGACCTCGATCAGGTTGTTCATCCCGTGGGTGTAGGCCTCCGAGAGCTGCCCTCCGGCCGTGTTGCATGGCAGCTCGCCCCCGATGGCGAGCCGGCCACCCTCCGCGAAGGATCCACCCTCGCCCTTCTTGCAGAAGCCATAGTCCTCGAGCTGGAGCAGGACGACGAAGGTGAAGCAGTCGTAGATCGCTGCGACGTCGACGTCATGCGGCTGGAGGCCGGCCGCCCCGAACAGGCGGGGCGCGACGTGGCGGCCCGCGGCCTCCGTGATCGCCGGGAGCCCGTAGTGGTAGACACTCTGGCCTCCCGCCCGGGCGACCGCGCCGAGGATGCGCACGGGCCGGGGCCGGCAGTCGCGGGCCCGGTCGAGCGAAGTCACGATGCATGCCGCCGCCCCGTCGCTCTCGAGGCAGCAGTCGAGCACTCGGAACGGATCGGCGATGAGCGGAGAGGCGAGGTAGTCCGTCATCGTGAGCGGCCGGTCGTGCATCATCGCCCGCGGATTGCGGCACGCGTGATCCCGGAACGCGAGGGCCACGGCCCCGAACTGCTCCGCGGTCGTCCCGTACTCGTGCATGTGTCGGCGAGCGATCAGGGCGTAGTACTGCGCGGGTGTCGTGATGCCATGGGCGGAGAAGAAGCCCGAGAAGGGATAGATCTGCTCGAAGCTGAAGCCGCCGCCCGCCTGGGTTCCAAAGCGCCGTCCCGATCGACCGTTCATGGCCCGGTAGCAGAGCACGGTGGAGCAGAGTCCAGCCTCGATCGCCGCCGCCGCCGTGGCGACGAGAAACTCGGCCGAGGCTCCCCCGCCCACGATCTCGGCGGCGTAGGTCGGTCGCGCCCCGAGCGCCGAGGCGAGATGGAGCCCGTCGGCCGAGTCGCCCTCGGCGTAGGAGAGGAAGCCATCCACGTCTCGCGGACGTAGGCCCGCGTCGGCCAGGGCCTGCCGGGCGGCCTCGAGTCCGAGGGTCAGCGGAGTTCGCCCGGACTCCCGCGACCAATCGGTCTCTCCGACCCCTGCAATGGCGTGTCGGCCGCTCAGAAAAGCCACGTGTGCTCCCTCGAGCCCGGGAGCCTATCACACGGGAAGACAACAACGTTGTTGACTCTTGTTCGGGTGCGCCGCATTCTCTCGGCATGGCCCAGCAGCCCCCGTCTCCACCCCCGCGTCCTGCGAACGGTCCGGCCGCCACCGCGGCCGCCATCCTGAAGGCGGCCCGGGCCGTGCTGGCCGAGCGCGGTCCGGAAGCCCTCAGCGTGTCCGAGGTCGCGCACCGGGCCGGCGTCAACCGCACGACGGCGTACCAGCACTACCGCACGCGGGAAGAGCTGATCGGCGCGGTGATGGCGGAGCTCTCCGACGAGGTGAGTCTGCTGCTGACCCGGGACGTTCGCTCGGGCGAACGCCTCGGAGAGATGGTGCGCTTCTTCGTGGAGCACCCCGAGATCTCGCGCCTCTGGATGTTCCAGACTCTCCACGAGATCCCGATGCCCCACGACGAGGGCTGGAGCCGCTATGTGCGGGAGCTTCGCCGGCTGGCGGACAGCCCCCGCACACAGGACGGAATCGATCCCGAGATGCTCGGCCACGTCCTGACCGCTGCCGCACACGTCTGGTCGCTGCGCGTCCGCGCACTGGCCGAAGACGACACGCACGTACACGCCCTCACCGAGCGATTCATCCGGGAGCTCACGCGCTTGATGCTCTTCGGGGTGATGAGGCCCGAAGCCTGGCCGGCCATGGTCGCATCCCTCGCCTCGAACGAGGGCTCATCGACATTCGATGAGGAGGCGCGTGAATGAGCGACAAGCTCCGCTACGGCTACGACGAGCTCATGGCCGAGCGCGCGTACGCCTCGCGCCTTGGCCGTGGAGATGTCCTCTTCCACGGCGGCCTCGACGGAGATGGACGCTACATCCCGCCGCGCAGCCTCCACCGCCTGGACGCCATCCGCGCCTGGCGCGAACGCCTGGAGAGCGAGGGCTACCCGTCGCGCGTGGTGGAGCGCGAGCAGCTCGCGCTCGAGCACTTCCCCAACGCGCCGCAGGCCAAGCTCTTGCTGCGACACGGAGCCAAGGGGGCGATGACGCGGATCCTGACGATGATCGGGATCGTCGAGGGCTTCGGGAACGCCGGCATCCGGGCCATGCCCCGGCCCGAACTCCAGCCTCTCTTCGCCGACCCCATCGAGGGCACCTGCCTGGACCATCTCTACACGGGGCTGCTCGAGGCTCACGGCAACGACGAAGCAGGTCGCGCTGGAGAGGCCGGACACGACGGGATGTGGTACGCGATCCGCGACGCTGCTCTGGAAGATCCCGAGATCACACCCGACATGTACGAGAACCTGCCCTTCATCCCGCCTCCGGGATACGAAGGACGGGCCGAGCCGTCTCCGGACGCGATGCGCGCCGCCCACGGCGGAGGGTACGAGCCGCTCTTCCCCGACCTGGACAGAGGATTCGAGATCCTGCTCTCGGGTCTCGCCCAGCTGCTCCTCATCGAACACGGCGCCTACGCCACTTTCGCCTGGGCGCAAGAGGTTCTCTCGGATCCCGCTGGGTCCGCCAGCCCGGAGTGGGCGCCGTTCATCGTGAGCTGCATCCAGGAGGACGAGGGTATCCACGTCGACCAGCTCGACTGCGTGCTCGCGGAGGTCGCCTGCCGGACGCTACTCGATCGGAGCGGCAAGCCCGTGGCGGGTCGCGAGGTCGTCGATGCGGTGTTGGAGCGCGCGCTCGAGAGGCAGCAGGGGTCCGCGCGCCAGCGCCAGAACGCCCACCGCATGCAGGAGATCCGAGACGAGCTCGCCGCACGCACCGACGGCGAGGCGATCCTTGCCGAGTTCGCGGCGGTCGGTCCGGTTCCTGAACCTCCCAGGGCCTGAGGCATGGAGCCAACTACACCGCCTTGGCTGGGCCCGCGTATCTCGCGCTGATCGGTTTCGAGATCTGGCTCGCACGCCGTCGCGGCAGAGACCAATACCGGCTCAATGACGCGATCAACGACGTCAGCACGGGGCTTCTAATGCAGCTCACGTGGTGCAGAGACCACAGCCGGCGTCGAAGCACTACTCGCGAGTGAGGGCTCCGAGCCACTCGATTGCCTTGGCGACGGTCTTGTCCGTCACCCCGAGGTATCCGGCGATCGTTCGGTTGCTCACGCCAAGCTCGCGAAGTTGAAGCGCTTTCCGGGCGACCCGCTGGTAGACAGGGAGCTCCGTCGTTTCGACCAGCGCCACGTCGAATGGCAGCGCGGCAGCGGTTCGAATACTTTGCGTCCGGGTCCACCAATTTCATCCCACGAAATCAACAACTTACAAGGTCGTTTTTCGTGAGCGCCACATGGGGCTGCACGCAGCCGTCGCTGGCTTGTCCCCAATCGGTCGCGTTCGTGTCACGATGGGCCAGGGACCAGTCCGCCAATGCGGAGGCGACGATGGCGATCTTTGAAATCGAGGCGGAGAGTATCCAGCCGATTCCCGAGGCTCGGTTCAGAGAGCTCGGCCTCAAGGAGCGCGGAGACTTGCAGCGGGTCCTCCGAGATCGGATCGAGGTGGTCGCGCCGGATACCCTGGTCTTGGCCGAGGAGTTCGGGAGCTGGGAGGACAGCCGGCGCAGGATCGACCTGCTCGCGCTCGATCGCGAAGCCAACCTCGTGGTCATCGAGTTGAAGCGGAACGAGCATGG
>JBHHVG010000138.1:0-7430 GCA_046754165.1 Myxococcota bacterium | reverse complement strand
TGGCCTCATCATGGGACACAGGCGGCTCGTGATCGCGCTGCTGGCGGTAATCACGGCGGCGCTCGGTACTTTCGCCGCACGGATCGAGTTCGACAACAGCATCGAGTCGTACTTCCTCGAGAACGATCTCCGCGACTACCATCGCTTCCTCGACGAGTTCGGCACGGACGAGTTCGTCGTCGTTGCGTTCGGCGGAGAGGATGTCTTCAGCGTGGAGAATTTCGCGCTGATCGACGCGCTCAGCCGCGGGCTGGAAGAGCTTCCCCACGTCCGGCGTGTGATCAGCCTGACCACCGCGCAAGTCGTTTCCGGCCGAGGGGACTCCGTCGACTTCGGGGATCTGGCCGCAGATCTCCCCCGCACGCACGAAGAGCTCGCTGAGATCCGCAGCCGGGTATTCGCGGATCCGATCCTCCCCGGAACGCTGGTCTCGCCCGACGGCCGGAACACCGCCGTCGCCGCCGAGATCGATCACATCATCGGGGAGTTCGACTACAAGGTCGAGTTGCTGGAGGAGATTCGGACCCTGCTTGCCCTGCTGGGTGCCCAGACGGGCAAGACCTTCTCGATGGGCGGTACGGCCGTCCTCGACGACGCCGTGTTCCGCTACACCGAGCGGGATCAGATGCTGTTCTTCCCCGTGATGATCGTCCTGATCGTCGGGGTCATGTACGGGATGTTCGGGCGCGTGACGACCGCGTTCCTTCCCCTGCTCGTGGTTCTCATTTCGGTCATCTGGACCTACGGAGTCATGTCGCTGCTGGGGTACAAGATCAACATCATCTCGACGATCCTCGGCCCACTGCTCATGGCCGTCGGCATCGCCGACTCGATGCACTTCATCGCCGACTACGCCCAGGAGGCTTCCCGTCGAGATGCGACGGCCCTCGAGAGCGTCCGGTGCTCCTTCCGCAGCGTGCTGGGCCCCTGCGTGATGACGAGCGTCACGACGATTCTGGGCCTGCTCGCGCTTCAGAGCGCCGATCTGGTTCCGATTCGCCAGTTCGGGCTGGTGGCTGCGGTGGGCGTCTTCTCCGCACTGGTCGTGACGGTTCTGCTCCTGCCGATCCTGCTGGCCGCACTCCCGGTCTCCCGGGTGGTAGACAGCGGGCGGATCCGGAGCGGGCGCGCCAGCGCTCTGCTCTCCTGGCTCGGCGCGTGGCACCGGGGTCGCGCTGCGATCGTCCTCGTCGCCTGTCTGGTGGCGGCCGGACCGGCGGCGTTCTCGCTGCGCCACCTCACCGTGGGAACCAACAGTCTCGACTACTTCCGGGAGCGCGATCTCGTGAGGGCCGACACGGAGTGGATCGACGCAAAGATCGGTGGGACGACGTCCCTCGAATTTCTCATCGAGGCGGATGCGCAGGACGCCTTCACGGAGCCGGCGCTGCTCGAGAGGATCGAGAGCTTCCAGGCCTATCTGAGGGGGGTTCCGGGCATCACCAAGGTCTTCTCCGCGGCCGACCTGGTGAAGACCTTGAACCGCGCCTTCCACGGCGGGCGGGAGCAGAGCTTCCGCATCCCCGGGTCTTCCGCGCTGATCGCGCAGGAGCTCGTCGTCGTGGATGGGACGGAGGACCTCGACGCGCTGCTCTCCCGGGATCGCAGCCGGGCGCGCATCACGGCGCGGGTGGCGATGGATGCGTCGCGGGAGCTGGCCCACGACATGCCCGAGGTCGAGGCACGGATGCGCCAGATCTTCGGGGACGCCGCGACGGTCACACCGACTGGCATCATCTACTTGATGCATCGGATGGAGGCCTACCTGCTTTCGAGTCAGGTGAAGAGCTTCCTGCTGGCCTTCGTCGTCGTCACCGTCGTCACGGCGCTCGCGCTCCGCTCGCTCACGCTCGGGGCTCTCGCCATGATTCCGAATCTGCTCCCCATCCTGTTCGTCCTCGCCCTGATGTCGCTGCTGGACATCCCCCTCGACGTCGGGACGGTGATGCTGGCGGGGGTGGCGCTGGGCCTGGTCGTCGATGATACGATCCACTTCCTGTACAGGTTCAAGGAGCAGCGGCGGGAGGCACGCGATCCGCGCGAGGCCATCGCACGGGCGATGAGTCTGTCCGGCCGGCCGATCGTCTTCACGAGCCTCGTGTTGGCTCTCGGCTTCTCGGTGCTGGTGCTCGCGAGCTTCAACCCCGTGACGAATTTCGGCATCCTGGCCGGTGCGGTGATCGTGCTGGCGTTGATCTTCGATCTCGTCGTGCTCCCCGCCCTCTTGGGTTTCCTGCGCGCGGGCCTCTGAGCCGGTTCGGGGGGAACGGGCGGCGGAGGGCTGCTGTCACTCCGGAGAACGCCAGCCATCGACCGCTCGAGCGCCGGGCCGCAGATGCGCGCTGGGTCGCGGCTGCCGCCGCCGCGCCAGCCGCACCTCCAGGAGTCGCACAACCTATTGATTTATAACTGTATTCGAGACAAACCGACACGTGGGTGGGATACCTGCCCGGGATTGCGTTCGCATGCACTGGAGTATAAGTAATCGTTTGCTTATATCTTGGTCATGCAGACCTTCGACCTCGAGTCGGCGCTCGACCGCGCCATCGGGGCGCCGCGAACCCGGCGCGGGAAGCTGCTGAGTGCGGCGGAGCGGTTGTTCGCGGAACGTGGCTACGACGGTGTCAGGGTGCGCGACGTGGCTGACGCGGCGGGTGTCAACGTCGCGACTCTCCATCTGCACTGGAAGAGCAAGGCCACGCTGTACGAGGCGGTGTGCCGGCTGCACGCGCGCGAACTGATGGCCTTCGTGGAGCGCGTCGGACGCGACGTGGAGACGGAAGGCCTCTCGCTCGGCGGGCAGATCCAACACTGGGTGGAGGCTGCTGTAGAGCTCCTGGCGCAACGCCCGCCCATGGCGCCGCTAGCGCTCCAGAGCGTCGCCGACCAGACGCCGCCCGAGATCCCAACCCTCTTTCGCCACGACGTCTCGCTCTTCCGCGGCGTCGAGCGCGCGCTCCGCAAGGAGATTCCGGCCGGTGAGCACGACGTCGAGCCGATCCTCGCGGTGCTCTCGGTCTTCTACTTCTCGGTCGTGGTCTTCAGCGACTCGCCGCTTCAGCGCGCGCTTCTCGGAGGCTCGGTGTACGGGGACGCCGAAGTCCGCGCCCGCGTCGCACGCTTCGCGGGAACGCTCGTCGCGCGCCTGACGGGGACCGCGTGAGGCGACGCCGCCTCATCGCGGGCTGGGTGCTCTTCGGGCTCTCGCTCCTGCCGTGGGCCGTGGCGCCCGTCGTGCCCTTCCTGGGGATGCCGGCGACGCGGACGATGGCTGCGATCGGTGCGCTGGTCGTGGGCGCGGAGGTCGTCGGTGCACTGGCCGTCCTCGTGCTCGGTCGCGAGGCGTACGCAGCGTTCCGCCGACACTGGCTGCGGCGAAGGCCCGGGAGCCACTCATGCACGAATTGAGCGGCGCGGTCGTCATCGTGACAGGCGCGGCGCAGGGAATCGGCGAGGCAATCGCGCATACGCTGGCGCATGACGGCGCCCGGCTGTTCCTCGCGGATGTCCAGGACGCCAGGCTCGCGCGCGTCGCCGAAGCGATCCGCGAGACGGGCGCGGCAGTCGAGACCACAGCCGTCGACATCGCGGACCCGGCGCAGGCCGACGCCATGGCTGGCGCCGCCCTCGACGCCTTCGGCCGCATCGACGCACTCGTGAACAACGCGGCGCTGGACGCCCCACCAGGCCGTGCGGCCGAGATCGACGCGACCCACTGGCGTCGCGTGATCGATGTCGACCTCTCGGGGGCGTGGTGGTGCACGCGCGCGGTGCTCCCGGCCATGCGCGCGCAGCGCCGCGGTCGGATCGTGAACGAGAGCTCGATATCGGCGCGAACGGCGACGCCTGAGACCTCTCCCGCGTATTCTGCGGCGAAGGCGGGGCTCCTCGGTCTGACGATCTCGCTCTCGGTGCAGCTCGAAGCGGAAGGGATTCTGGTCAACGCCATCACGCCCGGAGCCACGGGGAACACGGGAACGCCGGTCCCTGAGGACCAGCGTCGGCTCTACGAGGCCGTTCTTCCACTCGGCTTCGGCGGGCCTCAGCCCGTGGCCGAGGCAGTCCGGTTTCTGCTCGCGCCGTCCGGCGACTGGATCAGCGGCGCTGTGCTGAACGTGAGCGGCGGTGCACTGCGCGGAATGTAGTGTGGCGATACGCGCGACCGGGATCGCCGATTTCGAGACTTCCGTTAGAATGATGCCTGGCCCCGCGGCGCGCCACCCTGTGGATGATCGCTCTGGCGCCAGGGCCCACAGAAAGAATGCCGGAAACGGTCTCGAAGGATAGCGCGGCTCGATCCCATCGAGCTGGGCTTTCCGTCGTAGAGCCTGCTGCCGGGTTCGATGAATAGGAGATGTGATCATGGCAGCCGACGAGCACAGGGCCGTAGTCGAGCAAGCGAGGATCTGCAACGACATCGTTGCGGAGATCGGAAAGGTTCTCGTCGGACAGGAAGCGATGGTCGCGCGCTTGCTGTCGGGTCTGCTGACGGGAGGCCATGTGCTGCTCGAAGGGGTCCCGGGACTGGCCAAGACATTGGCGGTCCGCTGCCTCGCGACGGCCATCGACACCGGCTTTTCCCGGATCCAATTCACACCAGACATGCTTCCGGCTGACATCATCGGAACCGAGATCTTCAACCCGAAGGAAGCCACCTACAGCGTGAAGAAGGGGCCGATCTTCTCGAATCTCATCCTCGCGGACGAGATCAATCGGGCACCCGCGAAGGTACAGGCGGCGCTGCTCGAAGCGATGCAGGAGCGGCAGGGAACCATCGGCTCTGTGAGCTACGAGCTCGAGGAGCCGTTTCTGGTGCTCGCCACCCAGAATCCGATCGAGCAGGAGGGAACCTATCCGCTTCCCGAAGCGCAGATCGATCGCTTCATGTTCAAGGTGAAGATCGGTTATCCGAGCAAGCAGGAAGAGCGCAAGATCGTCGACCGCATGGCGAGCGGAAACGCCCAGCCCGAGGTGAAGAAGGTCGCGAACAACGCGGACATCGCTGCTGCGCGCGGGTCGGTGGAGCAGGCCCTCGTGGACGACAAGGTGCGCGATTACATCGTCGACCTCGTGCACGCCACCCGCGACCCCGTCGCCGCCGGGATCGCGGAGCTCGAGGGAATGATCGAGAACGGAGCGAGCCCGCGCGCATCGATCTTCCTGATGAAGGCTGCCAAGGCCCAGGCATTCCTGCAGGGTCGCAGCTACGTGACCCCGCACGACGTGAAGAGCGTCGCGCCCGACGTGCTGCGCCACCGGGTCATCCTCACATACGAGGCCGAGGCCGAGGGAAAGACGGCGGAGGACATCGTCGAACGCATCCTGATCGGGATCCTCGTCCCGTAGGGCGAGGCCAGGCGTTCCAGGAAACAGGCGGTATTCGCCCATCGGGCCGCCACGTCGCAGAATCCACCCACGAAACGGGAGCTCCAGCGCTCTGCTCGCAAAAGACATCATCCAACGCGTTCGCGAAATCCAGGTACGAACGGGGCGACAGGTCGCGGACGTGTTGGCCGGCGAGTACATCTCCGTCTTCAAGGGCCGCGGCGTCGAGTTCGACGAGGTGCGGCCCTACGTTCCTGGAGACGACGTCCGTACCATCGACTGGAAGGTGACGGCGCGCATGGGCGAGCCTTTCGTCAAGCGTTACGTGGAAGAGCGTCAGCTCACGCTCATGTTGATGGCCGATGTCTCGCCCTCGCAGAACTTCGGTTCCGTCGCCCGCTCGAAACGCGAAGCCGCGGCGGAGCTGTGCGCTCTGCTCGCCTTCTCGGCGACTCGCAACGACGACAAAGTCGGGCTCACGCTCTTTCACGGGGGCATCGAGCAGTACATCCCCGCCCGGAAGGGCCAGAAGCACGCGCTGCGCGTGGTGCGCGAAGTCCTCGCCCACGGACCCGACTCCCCGGAATCTGCGGCCCCGCCGCGTCGCGGATGGCTGCCACGGCTCTCGGCCTGGCGCCGACCGCGCAGCGCCGAGGATTCGACGGACATCGCCGCGGCGATGGAGTTCCTGCTCTCCGTGACGCCGCGCAAGACGATCTGTTTCGTCGTGAGTGACTTCCTGGACGAGGGATACGAGCAGGCGCTGCGCGCCGCGAACCGCAAACACGATGTCATCGCCGTGCTGATCACGGACCCGCGCGAGTTCGAGATCCCTGCTGTTGGCTTGGTGGCACTGCGCGACGCCGAGAGCTGGCAGACGCGGCTCTTCGATACCGGCTCTGCGGATTTCCGGGATCACGTCGAGCGCGCCGCGCTGGAACGCGTGAACGAGCTGGAGCGGCGCTTTGGGAGGTCGGGAATCGACTTCATCCACGTCGACGCGTCGGAGTCGGTGGTCGAGCCACTGATTCGCTTCTTCCGCATGCGCGAGCGCAGGACCCGTCGGCGATGACGCGGTGGGGCCTGGCACTCGTGCTGCTCCTGGCCTGGCCGCTGTCGGCCGCTGCACCGCAGGACGTACTCGAGAAGGAGACCCGCAGCGGGCCCGTCGAGGCGACGGTTCGCCTCCGGCCGGCCGCGCCGCGGATCGGCGATTCGCTCGTGCTCGAGATCGAAGTGGTGGCCCTGCACGACGTCGAGCTGCTGATGCCGGAGTTCGGCGAGGCCCTCGATCGCTTCGGCATCGCCGACTTCGCGCCGAGCGAGCACGTCGACGACGACGGCCGGACCGTCTCGCTGCAGCGCTACACGCTAGAGACGACGCGCTCCGGCGTTCAGAGCGTGCCGCCGATCCTGATCGAGTTCGTCGACCGCCGTCCGGGTCACGATCCAGCGCCCGAGGGCGAAGACGCCTACGAGCTGCTCACCGAGCGCCTCGAATTCGAGGTGGCTTCGGAGCTGAAGGAGGGCGCGGCGAAGAGACTCATGGGCCCGCAGCCCGAGCTCGGGCCGCGGCGGCCGCCGGCGCCGCCGCGCTGGCCCTATGCGCTCGCCGCGCTCTTCGTCATTGCGTTGGCGGCACCCTTTCTCCGTCGTGCGTGGCTGGCACAGCGCGCGCGAAGGCGGCAGCGCAGCGCGTACGAGATCTCGAAGGCAAGGCTTGACGGCCTGCTCTACGGTTCGCGTCCCAGCGACCAGGCGCAGATGGACAGATTCTTCGTCGAGCTGTCTGGAATCGTGCGGCACTACCTCGAAGATCGATTTCAGCTCCACTCCCCCGAGCTCACCACGGACGAGTTCCTGGAGGTCATGAGCGGTTCTCCGGACCTCTATCGCGACCACCAGCAGCTGCTCCGGCCCTTCCTGCGCCGCGCGGATCTCGTGAAGTTCGCCCATTACCTGCCCGACGCGTCGGACGTCGAGGACTCGATCAGGGCGGCCCGCCGCTTTCTCGAGGAGACCCGCGAGAACGCGCCCATGATCGACGTGGCGTATCCAGCTGGTCGTTCAGCGCCTGTCGCTTCTGAATGAAGGCCGCGTCCGTC
>JBHHVG010000137.1:0-7452 GCA_046754165.1 Myxococcota bacterium | reverse complement strand
GGAGACGACGTCACGATCTACCCGAACGCGACGATCCTCGGCGGCGAGACGGTGATCGGAGAGGGCTCGGTGATCGGCGGAAACGTCTGGATGACCCAGTCCGTGCCGCGCTACACCCGCGTCACCATCGAGTCGCCGCGCCTCCAGCTACACCAGTCCCCGCAGCCGGAGCTCGGCGACGCCATCTGACTAGGGGCCACCAGAGAGCCCATCCGGCGGCCAGCTCTCGACTCCATCTTCGAGCGGGATCTCCAGCGTGCGGAGCACCACCGAGATCATCCGCCAAGTCCCGATCGCTGCGACGAGCTCGAGCAGCGCCTCGGCACCTCCGACGAGGGATGCGCACCGCGCCCAGGTCTCCGGCGAGACCGCACCGTCCGCGAGCACCTCGTCGGTGGCGGCGAGCACGGCCTTGTCCGCGTCGGAGAGGACGTCGGAATCGCGCCAGTCGCGCACCGCGAGGAGGTCCGCTTCGCCAAGCCCGAGCTGGAGGGCGATCCGCCAGTGTTGGGCCCACTCGTATTCGCAGCCCGTGGCCCAGCCGAGGCGCATGATCACCAGCTCCCGCAGGCGCGCGTCGAGCCTGCCGCGCAACAGCAGCGTCAACAACAGGTCGTTCACCCGCTTCGCGAGCTCTGGATGGGCGAGCAGTACCCGGAAGATGTTGAGCTCCGCGATCTGGGCGGGAATCTCCAGCTTGCGCGCGGCTGCCGCCGCCTCTTCGAGGCTCAGCATAGGAAGGCGGGGGGTGGTCATCGGTTCGTCCCGTTCACCTAGATGCACCCCTCCTGCTCCCGTCCCCGAACGAGGATGTAGGGCCGTACCTCGCCCCGCGGTTCGAGCCCGGGGATGAATCGGCAGGTGGCGCTGGCGTAGTGGTTGGAAATCGCGCGGCGGAAGCCGTCGGTCCGGTTGCGGCCAGAGCCGTGGAGCAGCGCGGGGTGGAAGAAGACGGTGTCGCCGGCCTCCATCTCGAGGTGCACCCGCTCCGTCTCCGGGCCGACATCCTCGACGCCGAAGTAGGCGGCGTTCAGGTACTCCCAGTCCGGGTTGACGTGCTTGCGGAGCCCCTTCTCGTGGGAGCCCGGCACGACGACGAGGCAGCCGTTCTCCCGAGTGCAGGGCTCGAGCGCCGTCCAGGTCGCCACGATCTGGTCTGCTGGCCGGAACGGGAAGTAGAGCAGATCCTGGTGCAGCGGGTGGCGGCCGTCGACGCCCGGCGGCTTGTTGATGAGCATGTTGTGGATCGACTTGATGTCGCCGCTGGCCACGAGGTTCTCGACCCAGGCGAGCAGCTTCGGATGGCGGGAGTAGCCGCCGAACAACACTTCGTCGTTGTGGAAGTCCTGGATCTTCGCGATGGCCTCCGCCGGGCGCTCCGGCTGGACCGCACCGCGCACCACCATCACGTCCCGCATCACGAGCATGTCCGGGGCCGGGGGCACCTCCCCGTTGACGATGGCCAGGAAGCGGTCGGCCCAGGGCTGGAACTCGGCCGCCGCGAACAGCCCTGGGACCTGCAGATAGCCGTTCTCGGCGTAGGATCGCCGCTGTTCCTCGGTCATTGGGGGTCCGTCGCGCTCCCGGCCAGCGGGTGGGCGCGGGCTTTCGTGCTCACGCCGGGAGATATATTATCAGAAAACAGAAACATCCTACTGGAAAATCCCCATGACGCCCCAGACCCCGAGCAAGACCCTCGCGATGGTCCAGACAGCGCCCCGGCGACTCGAGGCCCAGGACCTGCCGATCCCGGACATCGGCGACGACGGAGGCCTGCTCCGGATCGAGGCCTGCGGCATTTGCGGCAGCGACTACGAGCAGTTCGAGGGGACTCTCCGCACGCCCATGCCCGTGATCCCGGGCCACGAGCCGCTCGGCATCATCGCGAAGATCGGAGACGCCGCGGCACGGCGCTGGGGCGTCGACGTCGGCGACCGGGTCGCCGTGGAGACCATGCTCTCCTGCCGCTTCTGCAAGGCGTGCCTCGCTGGCCGCTACCACCTCTGCATCGCCCGCCGGATCTACTCCTACATCCCGCTGTCGGACGAGCCCGGCCTGTGGGGCGCCTACGCCGAGTACATGTACATCGACCCGAACGCGATCGTGCACAAGATGGATCCGGAGCTCCCCGCATCGACTGCGGTGATGTTCAACCCGCTCGGCGCGGGCTTCCGCTGGGGTGTCGAGATTCCGCAGACCAAGCCCGGCGACACCGTCCTGATCCTCGGTCCCGGGCAACGCGGGCTCGCCTGCGTGCTGGCGTGCCGCGAGGCGGGTGCGTCCGAGGTCATCGTCACGGGACTCGAGGCGGACGCGCAGAAGCTCGCGCTGGCCCGCGCATTCGGAGCCGACCACACCATCGACGTCCAGAACGAGAACACCGTCCAGCGCGTCCGCGAGCTCACCGACGGGAGGGGGGCCGATGTCGTCGTCGACGTCTCGTCCTACGCGACCCTGCCCGTCGCCGAGTCCGTCGACTACGCCGCGCCCGGGGGCACGATCGTTCTCGCCGGAGTCAAGGGCTTCAAGCCGATCCCCGATTTCATCTCTGACAAGATCGTGCTGAAGGAGCTCACGATCCGCGGCGCCATCGGCGTCACGTCGACGGGCTACACCAGTGCGATCCGTCTGATCGAATCGCGCCGGCACCCCATCGAAGAGATGCACACCCACGACTTCGGCCTGCGCGACGCCGAGCTCGCGATCAAGACCCTGGCACGGGAGATCGACGGCGACGAGTCGATCCACTCCTGCTTGATCCCCGGAAAGGACTAGCCACGTGGAATTCGTCCGGGACTGGATCGAGAAGTCCCCCTACAGCGCCGCGTTGGGCGTAGTGCTCGAGGAGGTGTCGGAGGGTTCGGCGCGGCTGCGTCTCCCCTTCAGCGACGACAACACCAATCCCGGCCAGGTGCTGCACGGCGGCGTCGCCGCTTCGCTCTCGTCGATCGGCGGCCAGACCGTCGCACGCGCCACACTCGGCGAGGAGTCCGGCCCCTGGCACACGGCCTCCCTTCAGGTGAACTATCTCGCCGCGGCCCGGGCAGAGGACGTGATCGCCAACGCGACACTGCTGCGGCGGGGCAAGAGCCTGTGCTTCGTCGAGACCGACATCGTCACCGACGACGGCAAGCCCATCGCCCACGCCACCGCCGCGGTGCGCGCGCGCTTCGGCGCCGAGCCCTCGGATCTCGCGAAGAGCGCCGGCGATCACGGAGAATCGGATCCGGGACCCATGGGCCCGCACATCGGTCGGATCCCCTTCATGGGCCATCGCGGGATCACGGTGGACCACATGATGGGCGGGACTTCGCGTCTGCGAATGCCCGGCGGAGGCAAGAACACCGACGCCGACGGAGGCATCCACGAAGGCGCCGTGCTCGCGTTGCTCGACACCACCGGCGCCATGGCTTCCTGGGCCGAGGTGGGCCCTGGGCCCTACAAGGCCTCCACGCCTTCGATGCAGGCGCGCATCCTCGCGCCCGCTCCCCGGGGCGAGCTCATCGCGTACTCCCGCTGCGTGCAGCGTGACGGCGAGATGTCGTGGAGCGACGTCGAGGTCGCCGGCGCGTCCGACGGAAGGATCTGCGCCCGCGGCACCGTCATCTACCGGATCGTGACCTGAGGAGCCGGCGGTGAGCAACCGGATCGACGCCGAACTCGTCCGCATCAGCCGCCGCGTCCGCGAGCGACGCGACGCCAAGGGCCTCACGCTCCAGGAGCTGGCTCTGCGCAGCGGCGTCGCCACCAGCACCATCCAGAAGGTCGAGACCGCTCAGATGATTCCGAGTGTCGCCGTGATCCTCAAGATCGCCCGCGGCCTCGGTCTCTCCGCCGCGGACCTCGTCAGCGACGGAGGCGACGAATCCACCGCGATCCATCTATGCGCCCGAGACCGCCACCCCATCGACATCGCGGGCAAGATGGTGCTGGAGCGGCTCGCCGCCGACCTCGCGAACTCCTCCGTCGACATGTGGCGCGTGACCCTCCAACCCGGCGTGTCGAGCGGGTCGGAGGCAATCCAGTACGACGGAGAGGAGCTCGTCGTGTGCGAGGACGGCTGTGTGACGTTCCGCGTCGGCGAGAGGGATCACCGCCTGACCGCGGGCGACAGCCTCCACTTCCGCGCGTCGATCGCGCACGCGTGGCGCAACGACGGCGACTGCGCGGCGCGCTTCATCATCACCGGGACGCAGCCTGGCAAGTTCCGCGCGCTGCTGCACGAGAGCGTCGCCAGCGCGACGGCCGTGCGTCCCGCGGATTGACCGCCAGCGGCCAGTGGCAGTGTTAGCGCGCGCGACCCTCGACCTCCTCGAGGTATCCCAGGTCTCGCAGGCGCCCGCGCTCGTCTTCGGTGAGCGCGCGGGAGGATCCCCCGTCCGCCGCCAGGCGATCGACCAGCTCACGGATCCGGGCCCGGTAGGTCTCGACGACGTCCGTCCGGACCGCCGCCAGATTCCGCGTCTCGCGCGGGTCGTCCTCGAGATCGAAGAGCAGGGCTTCGCCGTCCTCGCGGCGCACCGACAGCTTCCACGGCCCCTTGCGGTAGGTGTGGTACTTGAGCTCGCCGACGAACAGCTCGTCGGGTGCGAGGTCACGCGGGACGTCGACCCCGATGAGCGCAATCTCGTGGATCAGGTCGAAGACGTCCTGGCTGCGCAGGAAGCGCGACGGGTCGTCGAAGACCGGTGGTGCCACGATCAGCGGAACCTTCAACACCTCCTCCATCGAGGGGTTGCCGTAGTGGCCGAACTGGCCGCGGAGCTCTCCCGGCAGGCCGTGGTAGTCGCCCAGCTTCTCGCCGTGGTCCGAGGTGAAGACCACCACAGCGCCCTCGAGCAGCCCGATCGTCTCGAGGTGGCCCAGGAGCTGGCCGATTGCGGCGTCGTTGCGCTCTACGGCCCTGGCGTAGGGCATGTTCAACGCTTCGTACTCGTGGACGTCGACGTAGTGAACGTAGAGGAAGAAGCGGTCTGTCGGCCGTCGCTTCAGCGCGATCGCGGCGGCACGATTGACCGGAATTCGGCGATGGACGCTGCGAGCGTGCGCAGGGCCGAGGGCCGGCGAGCGATCGTCGACCTCGATCCAGTCGTCGAAGCCGCGTGAGAAGCCGGACGGCTCGTACAGGAACTGGTTGGAGGCGATCCCGATCGTCCAGTAGCCGGCGGCCTCGAGACTCTCCGCCAGCGTCGTGACACCTTCGGGAATGCACAGGGACACACCCGGTCCGTGCGCGAAGCGCCGAAGCCCGCACCAGGTCGCGCTGTTCCACACGGGCTCTTCGCTCGCGTCGCCGCTCTCGATGCTGGGAGTGCGCCCGGTGAACATCGAAGCCATCGACATCGAGGTCTGGTGAAAGGAGGCCACGACGTTGGTGAACACCTGCCCGCGCGCGGCCAGGGCGTCGATGTGGGGCGTCGGGACGTCGCCGCCGTAGGCTCCGACGTGGTCGCGCCGAAGTGTGTCCACGACGATCAAGACGATGCGGTCGGGTCCCTCTTTCCGGGCCGCCAGCGCCCACAGCGACGCGATCACGAGCCCCGCACCGAGGGCCACGACGGCCCGCCACAGGAATCCGGGGGTCCCGGGACGGGCCGTCACAGCATCGTTCTCCCCGTGCTTCGCCCGAGCACTGCCGCGTCGCCTCGGCGGGCGGTAACGCCGGCACCTGGGCGATGACCGCATGCGAAGTTACAGTGTTCGAGAGGTGGACGCCGCTGCGCCAGGCGCAGCCGAAGCGGCCGACGACGCCCATGGGTTGGAAGAAAGTCGTTCTCTTCTCGCTTCTCCCTCTGCTCATGCTGGCCGCGAGCCTCGAGGGCGCCGCACGCCTGCGCGAGATCTGGAAGCCGCCGCGCGCGGTGGACGCGGGCCTGGGCTTCGACGAGCGAACCCGCGTCTTCGTCCCGTCGCAGACTGATCCGGACGTTCTCGTGACGGACCCGGCAAAGTCGATGTCGTTTCACGTGCAACAGTTCACCCGCAGCAAGCCTGACGGCGTCCTTCGCGTCTTCCTGCTCGGCGGGTCGAACGTCCATTCCCTGCACGACAAGCTTCCGGCATTCGCGAACGCCCTCGCCCGCGCGGCGCCGGCGATCACTCGCGCAGAGGTCATCAACCTGGGTGGGCTCGCCTACGGCTCCGGGCGCCTCGTACCCGTCGCGGCCGAGGCCGGCGATTACGAGCCGGATCTGGTCTTGATCTACGCGGGCCACAACGAGTTCGAGGAGCTCGAGCAGCTGGCCCTCGTCGATCTGCCGCTGCTTCCCGTGCAGCGTTGGCTCTACCAGTCTGCCGTCGCGCGCCTCCTGAGGGAGTGGCTGGTCGACGTGCGTGTCGCGGGCATGCGACGCGAGCACAACCGCCGCATCCTCGCAGATCCGGCGGTGGACTACCGACCCGCGGCGCGTTACCGCTTCACCCCGGAGGAGGTCGCGGAGAGGATGGTCGCGTACCGCGCCAATCTATCCAGGATGCTGGAGACCTTCGTGTCCCGCGGCGTTCCCGTCGTGCTCGGGACGCTCGCGACGAATCTGTGGAGGCCGGACCTCGCGCCGGAGCTGCGGCGCGAGGGGCGACGGATCCAGGACCTCTACGCCCTGGGGCGCTATGCCGAGGGCATGCGGTTGGCGCGCCGCCTGCTGCGGAGCGCGGGGCGGCATCAGGCGTCGGACGCCGAGAACGAGATCGTCCGCGCCCTTGCCGAGGAACAGGCGTTGCCACTGGTCGATGTCGAGGAGGCGGTCGCGGCCCAGGAGCCGAACGGCGTTCCGGGTGAGACCCTGATGAGAGACCGCTGCCACCTGAACGACGCGGGTCAGATCCTTCTGCTGCGGGCGTTCGCGCGTGAGATCGTGCCGCGTCTGGGCGCGCGCGGCGGTGCGGCGGCCTGGGACGCCGCGCCGCATCCACAGATCAGCGATCGAGGAAGCCCGGCAGGTCTTCGCGAAGCCACGCGATGATCGCTTCGGACGCCCGCGCGTGCGCCCGCGCATTCGGGTGATGATCGGCCCGGTGCACCCACAGTGCCGAGGTGTCCGCGCCGTCGAAAGATGGAGCGAGATCGAGCACCGGGAGACCGGCGCGCCGCGCCCGGGCCGTGACCTCCGCGTGGACCGACGTCAGTGGATAGCCGTCCTCGAATCCCTCCATCAACGGATAGAGCACCAGGGCGGCCCGCGCGCCCGGAAGCTGGGCCAGCGACTCGAAGGCCTCGGACAGCTCGCGCAGGCCCGCCGCGTTCTTCTCCGGGTCGTATAGGTCCCGGTACCAGTCGATGGTGTCACGCGTGATCCGGCGCATTGCGAAGAACGAGCCCACCCGCTCGAGCAGCCGCGAGCGCCCGCGGTACCAGGCGCCAGCTTCGTAGTCCGCCAGCTTCTCGTCCCGGACGACGATCAGGTCGTTGATGTAGGCCTGCCGGCGCCGCAACTCCGGCGACAGCGCGATGTC
>JBHHVG010000136.1:0-7460 GCA_046754165.1 Myxococcota bacterium | reverse complement strand
CAACGTGGCTTGCCGGACGTCGCCCAGGCGATCCAGTGCGTCGTGGGCGAGGCACGCATCGGCCTGGCGGGCGAAGACCTCGCTGGTGAGCGGCGGGCCCTCCCGGTTGAAGAAGTCGATCATCGACTGGATCAGGTCGGTCTGCTCGAGGGTCTCGTCCTGCAGCGTCCACAGCAGCCGCTCGCGGATCAGCGCCTCGATGGGGGCGCCGCCGCGGGCCAGCTCGCGCCAGTGCTCGAGCAGCAGGCGGCGCTTCGCGTCCGGGCGCGCGTAGGTGCCCGTCAACACCAGGCGGCCGGCGCGGTCGGGGTGCCGGAGGGCGATCTCCTGGGCGACCATCCCGCCCATGAACACGCCGAGGACGTCGGCGCGTGCGATACCGAGGCCGTCGAGCACCTGTACGGCGTTGTCCGCCAGGTCGCCGGTCGAGAAGGCCTCGCCGGTGTCGTCGCTTTCTCCGACACCCGGGTGGTCGAAGATCACGGCGCGCCGATCCTTCGAGAATTCGGGGATCTGGAGCGGCAGCCAGCCGCGGCACGAGCCCCCCATGCCCATCACCAGCAGCAGCGGCACCCCCGGAGCGTCGCCGTGCACCTCGCAGAAGACATCGTGCTGGCCCACCCGGACCGTCGGCATGGGGGCATTGTAACGCCGGCGCCGCTCCGGGTCCGTATTTCTTGGTAGTGGTCGGGGAGCTTCCGGCTGGGTCTCTAGCGGTTCATCTGCTTGAGATCGCGCAGAACGAGCCGGGCCACGGACTTCAGCGTCTCGAAAACGCCCTCGCCGGTGGTGGCGCACGCCTCGAACTCCGGTACGGAGCTCGGGTTGAGCAGGCCGCGGATCTCGTCGAGAGGTGCGGCGTTCGGCAGGTCGCGTTTGTTGTACTGCACGACGTAGGGCGTCTTGCTGAGGTCGTAGCCCTGCTCGGCCAGGTTGAGCTTCAGGTTCTCGAGGCTCTCGATGTTCGCCTCCATCCGCTCGATCTGGCTGTCGGCGACGAAGACCACGCCGTCTACGCCCTTCAGGATCAGCTTGCGGCTGGCGTCGTAGAAGACCTGGCCGGGAACCGTGTACAGGTGGAAGCGCGTCTTGAAGCCGCGGATCTGGCCCAGGGCCAGCGGCAGGAAGTCGAAGAACAGGGTTCGCTCGGTCTCGGTGGCGAGCGAAATCATCTTTCCCTTCAGCTCGGGATTCGTCTTGTTGTAGATGAACTGAAGGTTCGTGGTCTTGCCGCACAGACCGGGGCCGTAGTACACGATCTTGCAGTTGATTTCGCGGGAGGAGTAGTTGATGAAGGACATGGGCGGCGGTCAGACAGAAAACAGGTTGTCGATGTCTTCGTCGGTGATCTCGGCGAACGGCGTCCCGGACCCTCCGGCGTTCTCGTGCTCCGTCTTCTTCTGGATCTCCTCGAAGATCTTGGCGAGTTCGCCACCGGCCTTCTTGACGCGCAGCCGCACCAGACCGAGCGAGCTGCGGTCGTCGAAAATCACCACGAGGATGATCCGTCCCGCCACCAGGGTCATGTGCAGGTTGTCGCGCTGCCCCTGATGGAAATGGACCGGGAACTCGTCCTCGCCCACGATCTTCGCGAGCCCGCCCGTCGCCGCGATGCAGCCGGCGGTGAGCGACGCGAGGCTCGTGGTGTCGATCCCCCGCATCTCGCCCGCTTCTCCGATCAGCTGGCCGTTGCGGTCCACCACGAAGATGCCCCGCGCGTTGGCGTCCTTGACCAGGCGTTGAACGACGGCCAGGATCCGACGGTAGTCCTCGTCGTACATCACCATCTGCGTATCGCGCATCGGCAGTTGCCTTTACAAGCGCCTGGGAGGGAAGGACATTCCGTTCCGACTCTACCCTGGACCCAAAGCTCCGGGCAAGCGGCGTTCGAGAAATGGTTCGGCGTGTGAGGCGTGGGGCTTTAGGGCCAAGGTCGGGGTCTCGAAGCGACTCAGCGGATCTCGCGGCGATTCTCCAGGGACCGACCCACGGTGACGTGGTCGGCGTACTCGAAGTCCCCGCCCAGCGGCATGCCGTAGGCGATGCGGCTCAAGCGGACACCGGTGGGGCGCAGGCAGCTCGAGATGTAGTGGGCGGTGGCGTCGCCTTCGGCGTTCGGGTTGGTCGCCAGGATCACCTCGACCACGTTGCCGGCCCGCACCCGCTCGTCCAGCTGGGCGATGCGCAGCTCGTCCGGCCCGACGTCGTCGATCGGCGACAGGGCGCCGCCCAGCACGTGGTAGCAGCCGCGGAAGCTGCCGCTGCGCTCGATCGAGGCGAGGTCCGCCGGCTCTTCGACCACGCAGATGACGCTGGCGTCGCGGCGCTCGTCTCGGCAGATATCGCAGGGCGACTCGTGCGTGAGGTCGAAGCACTGGGCGCAGAGAACGATCTCCTGTTTGAGCCGAGAGATCGACGCCGCCAGCTCGTCGACCAGCGCGTCCGGGGCACCCAGCAGGAAGAACGCCAGGCGTCCGGCGCTCTTCTCGCCGATGCCCGGCAGGCGCTTGAGGGCGTCGACGAGGCGATCGATGGGCGGGGACGAGCGCACCGGTGTCAGCGGCTCCCGCCGGATCCGAGCAGGTCGCCGAGGTCGGGCACCGAGAACGACGTCGAGGCGCGCTGGATCTCCTCCTGGACCATCTGCTGTGCCGAGGCGAGGGCGGAATTCACCGCTGCGGCGCACAGGTCGGCGACCATCTCGCGGTCGCCGGAGGCGAGCAGCGATGGCTCGATCTGGATCTCCAGGATGCGCAGTCCCCCGGTGGCCACGGCGGTCACCATACCGCCACCGGCCTCGCCGGTGACGCGCCGCATGGCGAGGTCGCGCTGGAGCGCGGCGAGCTTCCCCTGGGCTTCCTGGGCCTTGGCCATCAGCTGCTGGAGGTCTTCGGGCTTCACCGGCGGCCTCCCAGTGGCCGGATCTCGAGGATCTGGCCCCCGAGCACTTCGAGGGCGAGGTTCACGGCCGGATGTTCGAGGGCCTCCTGCCGGCGGCTGCGCAGGGTCTCCCGGTCTGCCGGCGTCGCGGCGACTCCGGCCTCCGCACCCGCGCCACCCCGCGCCTCGATCTCGATCCGCATCTCGTGCCCGAAGAAGCGGGCGCAGGCGTCTTCGAGTTCGCCGCGCTTGTGGTTGAGCCGCCTGGCGGCGAAGGCCGAGGGGACCGCGAGGCACAGGTGCGAGGCGTCGCGGGACACGATGCGGCCGTCCTCGAGCGGGGCGAGCAGGCCCGGGTGGTGCTGGCCGGCGAAGCTGCGCAGGCGGTCGAATACCACGGCCGGCGGCGCGTCCTCCGGCGGATGTGCACCGCCGCCGGCGTCACCCGCCGTGCCGTCGGCTCGCGGCGTCTCGGGCTTCGCGGGTGCCGCCGCGTCAGCCGTTGCCCCCGAGGCGCCGCGCTTGGGGGACTGGCGCGCGGGCGCCGCCTTCGCGGGCGCCCTGCCGCCCCCCGCGCTCCCGTCCGGAACTCCGCCGCCGGCGTCGCCGGATCCGCCGCGCAGCCGCTGCTCGAGCGCGTCGAGGCGGGCCAGCAGCCGCGCCACGTCGTCGCCGGCGGGCAGGCCCGCCAGGCGGACCAACGCCATCTCGAGCACCGCAAAGGGTTGGGGCGCCCAGGCCAGGTCCTCCTGCTCCTGGATCAGCACGCGGAACATGCGGCGCAGGCGCATGGGCTCGGAGCGCTCCGACAGCGCGCGCAGCTCCGCGATCTCCTCGGCCGACGCCTCGATCAGCTCGTCGGCGTTCGGCGCCACCTGCAGCACGACCAGGTCGCGCAGCAGCCCGATCAGGTCTTCGCCCAGGCGCTTGGCGTCTACGCCGCCCTGGGCGGCCCGCCCGCAGCTGGCAAGCACCGCCGCGGCGTCTCCGTCGATGCAGGCCGCGAGAATCTCGAGCAGTAGCTGGCGGTCGATCAGATCGAGCACCAGGGCGACGACCTCGTCCGCGATGTCGCTGCCGCCGTAGGCGATCACCTGGTCGAGCAGCGTCTGGGCGTCGCGCATCGAGCCGTCGCCCTCTCGTGCGATGGCCAGCAGGTTTGCGTCCGAGAGCGTGATGCCCTCGGCCTTCACGATCGTGCGCAGGCGCAGGGCGATCTCGCTGGCGGCGATTCGCCGCAGGTCGTAGCGCTGGCAGCGGGAGATCACCGTGAAGGGAATCGCCTCGGGGTTGGTGGTCGCAAACAGGAAGAGGCTGCGCGGCGGCGGCTCCTCCAGCGTCTTGAGCAGCGCGTTGAAGGCCGCCTTCGACAGCATGTGGACCTCGTCCACCACGAAGATCTTGTGCTTGCCCGGGGAGGGGGCGTAGCGGATGGCCTCGATCAGCTCCCGGACGTCATCGACGCCTGTGCGGCTGGCAGCGTCGATCTCCCGGACGTCCGTCGCAGAGCCCGCGGCGATCTCGCTGCAGGCGTCGCACTCGCCGCAGGGCGTTTCCGTCGGGCCCTTCTCGCAGTTGAGGCAGCGCGCCACGATACGCGCCAGTGTGGTCTTGCCCGTGCCGCGCGGCCCCGTCAGCAGGATGGCGTGGGGGACGCGGTCGCTGCGGATCGCATTGCGCAGCGGCGTCGTGACGTGGGATTGCCCGACGACGTCGTCGAACCCCTGGGGACGCCATTTGCGCGCGAGGACTTCGTAGCTCAAGGAGGCTCGCTTGTGACGGTTCGTGCGGTTCTCGCGGAGACCCGGGATCGCAGGGCACCCCCGCTCGCAACCGAATCCCCGCTACGGCTGCTTCCTTCCGGACCTGACCGGGTTCACGAGGTTCGTGATCGAGCGGGACCCTGCGATCGCGGCTCCCCGCAAGAGGGGATCGACTCTACCCGCCCGTTCGGGCGGAATCAATCGAGCGGCGCGCCCGGACGGCGCGAGGCGAGGGATTGGCGGAGAGGGTGGGATTCGAACCCACGGTACCCTTGCGAGTACACCTGATTTCGAGTCAGGCACGTTCAACCGGACTCCGCCACCTCTCCGCGCGGACGCGAGAGGGTATCGCAGCTCGCTGCGAATGTGAGCGGCTTCGATGCGACGAGCCGCGGGAGGGGCTAAGCTGCCGCATTCGCGGATCGGGGCGCGCCCGACGGACCCGGCGCCCCCGACGGACCCGCTGGACCCGTTGGTCCCGGTGGACCCGACGGGGCGGCGCCGACACCGACGGAATCGACCCGGAGACAGGAGGCGCTTTGGCGCGAGACGATCTCATACAAGCGACCGGCACCGTCGACAAGATCCTCGGCGGGGGTCGTTACCAGATCACGCTGGAGAGCGGACAAGTGGTGACCGCCCAGCTCTCCGGCCGCATGCGCCGCTTCCGCATCCGCGTCATTCCGGGCGACCGCGTCCAGGTCGGGGTCTCGCCCTACGATCCCACGCACGGCTTCGTGACCTTCCGTCTGCGCGAGGGGCAGCCGCCTCCCAAGTGAGTGCTCCCCCAGGGAGGCAGGGGTTCGACGTGCGCGCGCTCGCCTTCGTCCTGGTCCTCAAGGCCCTCTGCGCCCTCGACCGGGCCCGCCTGCGGCTCCGCATGCTCCGTCAGCCCGGGCTCGAAGTGCACCCGCAGGCGGGCAGCAACTTCGCCTCGGCCCACTACTCCCTCGCTCCCGGCGCTCGCCTGCGCATCGGCTCGAGGGCGGCGACCGATCGGCGGCGCGGGGCGCTGCGCTTCGTGCTCGGGCGCAACGCGGTGGTCGACATTGGCGAGAACGCCTGGCTCCGCACCGAGGCGGGCCCGGTCACGATCTTCGCCTTCTCCGGTGCCCACATCGACATCGGTCCGGAGGCCTTTCTGAACGGGGCGCACGTGAGCGCCAAGCGCTGCGTGCGCTTCGGCCCGCACTCCAGCATCGGCATGGGCAGCCGTGTCTTCGACTCGGACCAGCACGACCTGGACGTGGACCACCCGGAGCAGACCGCACCGGTGCACATCGGCGCCCATGTCTGGATCGCCGCGGACACCACGGTGCTGCGCGGCGTGACGATCGGTGAGCACAGCGTGGTGGGGACGCGTTCGCTGGTGACCGACGACATCCCGCCTCACACGTTGGCCTTCGGCATCCCCGCCCGACCCCGCGGCCGCGTTGGCGACCGCGTGGGAGTGCGCTGAACGCGCCTGCCGCCGCCGACGCCGTGGTGATAGCATGCAGCCATGGGCATCGGCATCGCGCTCTTCGGGCAGGCCGCCTTCGGCAGGGACGTGCTGGTGCGGCTGCAAGACGACGGGCACGACATCGTGGCGGCCTATGTGCCGCCCGACGGTAGTCGCCCGGATCCCATGGCTGCCGAGGCGGCCGAACGCGGTCTGCCGCTGATCCGCCACAAGTACTTCCGCCGCAAGGGCCAGGCGATTCCCGATCGTGTCGACGAGCACCGTGCCGTGGGCGCAGACCTCAATGTGCTCGCGTTCGTCACGGCGATCCTGCCGCCGGAGATCGTCGACGGTCCGCCCCACGGCTCGCTGTGCTTCCACCCGTCGCTGCTGCCGCGTTTCCGCGGTGGCAACGCCCTGGCGTGGCAGATCATCCAGGGCGAGAAGGAGTCCGGCGTCACCGTGTTCCGCCCGGACGACGGCGTCGACACCGGGCCCATCGTGGTGCAGCGCGGCGGCGTGCCGATCCGCGATGACGACACCGCCGCCACGCTCTATTTCGACCGGCTCTACCCGCTCGGCGTCGACGCCATCGCGCTTGCGGTGTCGCGGGTGGCGGACGGCACGGCGCAATACGCGCCCCAGGACGACACCCGGGCCAGCCATCAGGGCCTCGTCGACGACATCGCTGCGCGCATCGACTGGCGGCGCAACGTCGGTGAGATCGACCGCCTGATTCGCGGTTGCGATCCGCAGCCCGGGGCGCACGCCACACGGGAGGGCGAGGTCGTTCGGCTCTTCGCCGGCCGTCTCGCCGCCGGCGCGGCCAGCGAGCCTCCCGGCACCGTCGTGGCGATCGAGGACGGCCGCCTGCTGATCGACGCCCGCGGAGGTCGCCTGTCCGTCGGCAAGGTCAAGATCGGCGACGGCAAGAAGGTGGCGGTCGTCGAGTCGGGCCTCGCGCCGGGCGACCGTCTCACCTGACGTGGCCTCGGCCGGGATGAGCGGTGCTGTCGACGTGGCGCTGCGACGGGCGGGCTTCGATGCTGTCGGCTGTCTCACGGCGGACCGCTACGACGCGCTGGTGCCTCCGGCCTGGTGCAGCGCGGAACGCCTGCCCGGGGCGCGTTCCGCCCTGGTGCTCGGAGCCGGCGGCCGGAGCTTCTTCGCCGCCTTCGAGCGCTCCCCCGAGTTCGGAAGCCCGATCGATCCGGTCGACCGCTACACGCGGCGCGTGGCCGGCGCGGCCGCGCGCGCGCTGGCCGGGGTCGCGCTCCTGGCCTGCGACCCGCAGGCCGGCGTCTTCGCCGACTTCGTGGCCCTCGGCCGCGAGGCCGGGCTCGGGGCGCCGAGCCGCCTGGGGTTGCTGCTGCACC
>JBHHVG010000135.1:0-7477 GCA_046754165.1 Myxococcota bacterium | reverse complement strand
CTCGCGGGCAGGGCCCCGGTTCCCGCGGAGAGCTGCCGGGTGGCCTCGCGGATCCGGTCGAAGCGCGCGACGACGTCCTTTTCCCAGACCGGCAGGTCGACGATCCACTCGTCCACCCGCTCGTCTGCGGGCCCGGAGACGAGCGCCACCGGCGTGGACACGCGGAAGTCGACAGCCGCCGGACTCACGAAGCGCTCGAGCAGGTAGGCGCGGGCCGCGCCCGCCACCGCCGCCAGGATGACGTCGTGCACCGTGCCGCCGAGCTTCCGGCGGATGGACTTCGCGCCGTCGAGGGGAAAGGCGACCCCCCGGAAGCGGCGGTGCGGGCCGATGGCTCCGTTGAGGGGTGTCTCGATGGGCGGGCGGAGCGCGTATCCGAGCAGCTCCGTCGCCGCGCGCGCCTTCGACTCGACCTCCCGCCGCAGGCGCTCGGGATCCTGCAACAGGCGCCGCGCGCGGTCGAGCAACCGCCGCGGCAGCCGCGCCTGGAGCAGGATCTCATCGACGACGAGCTCGCGGACCGCGGGCGGGGGGCGCGGTGTGTAGGGCGGCGCCTCGGGGTCGGCGGTGCCTGGATCCGGCGAGAGCAACACCTCCAGCAGATCCGAGCCGGCCTCCTCGACCATGCAGTGGTGCGTCTTCAGGATCAGCGCGAAGCGCCCTCCCTCGAGGCCCTCGAGCACCCAGCACTCCCAGAGCGGCCGCGCGCGGTCGAGCCGCTGGGCCATGATGCGTGCGGCCATCACCTGCAGCTGCGCAAACCCGCCCGGCCGCGGCAGGCTCGTGTGGCGGAGGTGGTAGCCGAGGTTGAACTCGCGATCGTCGACCCAGACGGGGTGGTTCTCCAAGGGAATCCAGCGCAGCTCCTGGCGCAGGCGCGGAACCCGGTGGAGACGGGCCGCAATCCCGTCGCGAATCGCCGCGAAGTCCACACCGCCGTCCCCGCTGGCCAGGGGGCCGGCCTCGAAGATCTGGATCGAGGCCGCATGGGCGAAGGAGCGGGGCGTCTCGTTCGCCAGATAGCCGGCGCTGCGGTCACTCAGACGTTCATAGCCGTACCTGGGCATCGGGTTCCCCGCATCGACACCAGTGACAGCGACAACCTTAGCTCACGGCGCGCGCGGCGGACGGGCGCGATGGATCGCACAGACCAGACCCGGATCGCCGCGGTGAGTGTGCGGGTCGCCGGGCGTGCTCACGGGAGCCCGGCCCGGCGAAGCGGCTCGAGAACGTCGAACCCCACCACGGAGAGCATCTCGTTGCCGTCTTCGGCGCTGAGATCCGGATTGACCCTCAGAATCTCGTCCACCAGAACCCGCGTGTCGCCTCCGCCTCCCTTCGCGTCGCGATGCGCGATCAGAAACAGTCGGGGGAGAATCAGATCGGGATTCTCTGCGCGCGCCGCTTCGCTCAGAGCGACCCCCTTCTCGATCCGCCCGGCTCGATAGTTGATGAACGCGACAACGACTCGCTGGCTGTCCGTGCCCCGCGGGTTCAACCGCAGGGCCTGCTGGATGGACGCGAGCGCCGGAAGGAAGCGGCCCTCCGCCGCCAGTGCCAGGCCGCGAATCATGTACGGGATGTCGAAGCTGGGCTCCGCCGCGATTCCCTGCTCCGCTGCCTCTCTCGCCTCCTCGTGCTCGCCCTGTATGTTGTGGACGTTCGCCAGGGTATTCCAGGCATCGGAGCTCGCGACATCGAGTCGCAATGCCCGCCGGGCAGCCTCCTCCGCACGTTCGAGCAGCGCGGGATCGCGGTTCCAGCCGAACGCGTAGGCGATGGCGTGCGTATTTCCGTACATGGCGTGGGCAGACGCGAAATCGGGATCCAGATCGAAGGACCGTGAGAACCAACGGCGCGCTTCGAGGTTGTCGTCGCGATGGAAGCGCTCGAAATGAAACAGGCCGCGCATGTAGGCGTCGTAGGCACCGACATCCCGCGTCTCCGGCTGCCGCGCTCGAGAAACCTCCGCGTTGCGCATCGCGACTCGCAGCGTCGTCTGGATCTCCTCCGCAATTGCCGTCTGGAGTGCAAAGATGTCTCCGAGATCGCGATCGTAACGCTCGCCCCAGAGGTGGAAGCCATTGCTCGCGTCGATCAGCTGAGCCGTGATGCGCACGCGATCTCCGACCCTGCGAACGCTGCCTTCCAGCACATATCGGACTCCCAGCGCCCTGGCGATCTCCTCCACCTTGACCGACTGCCCCTTGTAGCTGAACGCCGAGTTTCGCGAGATCACGAAGAGCGCGGCGTTCCGCGAAAGCTCGGTCGTGGGATCCTCGGTGATGCCGTCCGCGAAGTACTCCTGCTCCGGATCACCGCTCATGTTGACGAAGGGAAGAACGACGATCGACGGCTTGTCCGGGAGCGACGGATTCACCGGGGGGCCGCCCACTCCGGCCAGGTCGACCAGCAACCCGAGGGGCCGCGGCCACGTCAGTGCGATTCCGACCGCGATGAGCAGAACGACACCAGCGACACCCAGCGTCAGCAACCGCAAACGCGACCGTCCAGACCCGGGAAGCGGCATTCGGCCTTCGAGATCTCCCGGGCGAGTCCGGTAGACGTGCACCTCGTTCGGAATGTTCTTGAACGACTGCTCTCCCAGGTCCTCGAGAGCTCGAGCGAAAGCCTGCTCTCGATCTGCTCCCGGACGGCTGCGGAGACACAGATCCCGCCCGGCTCCGACAGCGTCTCGATCCGCGCGGCAATGTTGACGCCCTCGCCGTAGATCCGCTCACCTTCGACGCGAACGTCGCCGAGATGGACGCCCATGCGAAACTCCATCCGACTCTCGGCGGGGAGCCCCGCGTTCCTTGCCGCGAGCACGCGCTGGGTCTCGACGGCACACCGAAATGCGTCGAGTGCCGTGGGAAACTCGGCCAGGAAGTTGTCGCCCGAGAAGTCGACGAGCCGGCCGCGATGCTCGAGAATCAGCGTGTCGATCTGGGCCCGATAGGCCGTCAGGGTCCGGACGGTCCCATCCTCATCCTCGGCCATCAGCCGGCTGTAGCCGACCACGTCGGCGTGGAGCACTCCAGCTAGCCTGCGCTCCGCGGGATCAGGAGCCACAACGCCTCGAAGCTTCGAGTTCAAGCGCCTCCGCAGGCTATGCGCCGCCGCCGCCGTGGGCAAGCGAATAGACCGATCGAGGGGGCGGCTGTCGGGGCCTTCGAATGCCGGCGGATCAGCGGAGAGATCGGGCCGGACGTGGAATCCCCCGGGGTGAGGCGGGGGCGACCGCGTCTTCAGCGAGGTTCTCGGCGTCTCCGCAGCGCGTTGCCACGAGCGGGTCGCGCAGCGGGTCCTCTACGGACCAGAGCCCGGTGGGGCCGCCTCGAGCGGTGTGCCGAGAAATTCCCCCACCGCGCCCGCCGCGAGGTAGCCCGGGCCGCCGAGGATCATGCCTCCTGGATACATCGAGGCGCCGCCCACGAAGAGTCCCGGGATGGGCGTCTCGCTCTGCGAACACAGGTCGTTCGGCCGCAGGTAGCCCATCTGCAGCGGTGAGTACGCGCCGTGCTTGATGGAGCCACGCCGCATCGTCGTGACCTTCGCCTCGATGTCGAGGGGCGTGACGTGGCGACGGAAGACCAGGTCGCCGAGATCGGCGTACTCCTGGATGAGCCGGATGCAGGCATCCCCAAAGGCCTTGCCCTCCGTCTCCCAGGTCGGGCCGTACTTCACGACCGCCTCGGCGCGCAGAAGCTGGTGACCGGGGGGCGCCATGGTCGTGTCGAAGCGCGTCAGGTTGGTGACGTGCAGCCACTCGGTCCGGTGGGTCTCGCCGGCGTCGACGTGCTCGAGATGATCGAGCAGCTCGTCCTCGCTCTCGAGGCCGCAGAACACGATCATCGCTTCGTCGACCCGCGGGTCGCGGGCCCTCCACGCGATGGCGCCGTGAAGCCCGAGATGCAGGCCGAACATCGAGCGTTCCTCCCACTCCCACGCCTGCACGGCGAGCCGCAGATTCGCGGGAACCGCCTCGGGCTCCATCAGCTCGAGGAATGTCTGCTGGGGATTCAACGTCGAGACGACGGCCCGGGCCTCGAAGCGCCGCCCGTCCTCGACCTCGACGGCGACTCCAGAGCCCTCGTTCACCACGATGCGTCGGGCCTCGCAGCAGTCGATCACCGAACCCCCGTTGCCGAGGAACGAACGATAGATGGCCGAGGAGAGGCGGTGGGACCCGCCCTTCACGAGGCCGGCGCCGAGCATGCGACACAGATAGAGGGGAAAGAGAAACCCGAGCGGGTCGTCGAGATGGAGCCCCCACATGGCGGGAAACGAGAGCAGCGCCAGGCGCACGCGCGGGTCGCGAAAGCCGTAGGCGTCGATGATCTCGACGAAGGTGAGCTCCGAGACCTCTGCCAGGCGTTCGCCCGTGGGCGTCTTCGCGAACTCCTCCATCTGGTCCAGGGCCGGCTCGGGCAGCTGGTAGGTCATGGGCACCAGGTACTGCTCGAGCATGGGCTGGAAGTCTTCCCACATCCGCGTGAACGCAGCGGCGTCGTCTGGACAGATCGCCTCGATGGAACGGGCAGACTCCCGTGGATCGCGCGTGAAGACGAGCGAGCTGCCGTCCCGGAAGGGAAAGGCCGCGACCACGTGGGGGTAGAGGTAGCGCACGCCCAGACTCGACAGCCCGAGGTCTCGATGGGCCGGCATGGTCTCGCCCATCATGTGGTAGACGGCGTGAAGGTTGAGACGCCATCCGAAGTACTCGTCGGTGTTCAGGCCGCCGCCCGTCTCGTGCCGCCGTTCCAGAAGAAGCACCCGATTCCCTGCCCTGGCGAGATAGGCACTGCACAGCAGGCCGTTCGGACCGGCTCCGATCACGATCGCGTCGAATGTCTCCGCGCTCATGCCGCTTCCCCGGCTCCCGCGCCGGTCTTCCACTTCTCATCCACGCCGCGGTTCAACGGGATGCGGCCGATGTTCTCGAAGAACCACGCGTACGGCTCCGATCTCCACCACGCAACATCACGGCAGCCGAGATCCTCGGCCATTTCGCAGGCCGCCAGGTAGCCCGTGGCGAGGTGCGTGGCGCCGTAGGGATGAATCGAGTTGGACAGGTAGAGGCCCGGAACGAAGCTCCGCGACGCGCCGTTCTGGACGACGCCGGGGAGTGGCCGGTTCTGGCCGGATTGCTCGGGGATCGCGCTTCCGCCGATCATGTTCCCCCGGATGGCCGACGGGTTGCTGTTCTCCTGGTCCATCGGCGTGTTGACGTGGCGCTCCAGGATGAGGTCCTTGAAGCCCGGCGCGTACTCCTCGTAGCGGTCGGTCATCGCGTCGGCGATCGCCTCGTCCAGACCTTCGCGCCAGGCGTTCCACCCGCCGAGCCGTTCACCTCGCCAGCGCCGCGGGCGCGGGGGCACGCTCATCCAGGCCATGACGGTGTGACACCCCGCTGGCGCCTGGGAGGGGTCCGCGCGTGTGAAGTTGAACCAACCCCCCATGGCGCGATCGGGAATGACTCCCGACATGAGCGCCCCCTGGCCGTCGCGGATCTCGTCGAGGGTCTCGCCTCCGAAGTAGCCCACCCAGGAGCGCTGGATCGCAGGGTCGTAGGCCGCCGAGGCAAACTCGGGGTCTCCCTTCAGCGCGTAGAAGATGCCGAGCAGCTGTGGGTCGTCGTAGTTGAAGTACTTGATGCGCCGGGCCCAGTCGGCGCCGATGACGTCCTCGCCGAGCATCCAGAGGAAGGTGGGAACCACGGTAACGTTCGAGAGGACGACGCGGGCCCGCACCTCCTCACCTGGCAGGAGCGCGTCCGGCGAGAGCCGAATTCCGCTGGCGCGGCCGTCCCGCATCAGGATCTTGTCGACCGGGCAGGTGGTCCAGACGTCTCCGCCGTGAGCGAGGAGGCACCGCACCAGCGAGTGGGTCAGGGCGTGGGAGCCGCCCATCGCGGTGTGTACCGCCATGGGCATCATCCCGGACAACGAGAGCACCACCGGCCCGACCCGCCGGTTGAGCGGCCACTGTCCGGTGAACTCGCCGAGCGCGCCGGGGACCGTTCGCACCGCTTCGGACTCGAACAATACCTCGAGAATCTCGAATCCCGTCATGCGGTTCACGTCGTCACCCGAGAGGGGAAGATCCAGGGACCGGAGCAGTCCGTCGTTGAAGGCCGCCACGCGGTCCGCCAGCTCCGCGGTCGGCGCGGCGAAGATCGACTGTCGGCTGATCGCGAGGGCTTCACCCCCGTGTTCCACCGCGTAGGCCCGGATCTTCGCGAGCACGGCCGCGTCTCGCTCGGAGTGCCGCGCCACACTGTCCTGCGTGACGGCGGGCTCGAGGGCCTCCACCGTGTTGCTCCCGTCCAGGAACGGCTTGGCGAAGAGGACGTCCGTGCCGAGCAGGTCGAGCCCGAAGTGCTCGAGGTCGAGATCGGCCATGGCCGGGCTCATGGCGGGCACGAGCCAGGCGGCGTGGGTGTTGTGGAGGAAGCCGGGACGTCCGAGCTCGACCGTGTCGCAGTGGGCCCCGCACTGTCCCCGCGCCTCGAAGACGGCCACCCCGAGCCCGGCCTTGGCGAGATAGGCGGCTGCCGTGAGGCCGTTGATCCCGCCCCCAATCACGACGATGTCGTATTCCTTCACTTTGCCCCCCGGGGATGACCTGCTAGCTTACGAACGAACATTTGTTAATCTTAGTATCCGTTCGTTAGAGTCGCTAGCGACTCTCCCGGATGATGCGGGTCGACCGGATTCCGTTCGCACTCAAGGGGAGTTGGGTGGGAGGCGCGTCGTCATGAGACTGCGTTCCCGAGGCCTCGGCCGCAAAGAGCTCGTGCTCGACTTCCGCGAGTACGAGGTGGTTCGCGTGGACGATGAGCTCGTCGTCGTCGGCACGATCCGGGACCCGATCAACTGGGATTTCACGATCCGGATCTGCGAGGACGACATCCCCGGCATGGCCCGGCTGGTGCTCCGACGCTCCATGCTGGCGCATCTGTTGCGCGCGCTCTTCAAGCGGCGGAGGCGCCACCACTGGACCCAGGAGATCGCGGAGCATCTGGCTGAAGGAAGACGGCGCCGTCAGATGGCCCGGGAGAACGCCGTCGAGCGCGCCCGGGTCAGCCTGCAACCGCTCGCCACCCGCCGGAGCGCGGCGGTCACGAGAAAGACCACCACCGAGAAGAGCGAGACGGCGAAGCCGGCTGGCTCTGTGGAGAGTTCGACCGCGGACGCCGGATGACCCGCGCGGAGATCCACCCGGGGCCTGTGGCCGCGACGCAAAGGAGAGCACGACGATGAAGAGCGAGGCGGACCGGGCGGCGCTCGCCTGCGAGTTCGATCGTCACCGAGCCGAAGAGGGCGAGATCCTGAAGAGCTACCACGCGCTCTCCGACGAGCTGGGCAAGGGGCCCCTCGCCCTCCTGATCAACCACATCGCAACCGAGGAGGAGATGCACCATTTCCTGCTGAGCACGCTCTCCGATTGGCTGCGGAATCCGCCCGCCTTCGAT
>JBHHVG010000134.1:0-7481 GCA_046754165.1 Myxococcota bacterium | reverse complement strand
GACCTGCGCTGAGGCGCGGCGACGCAAAACCTGGAGCCCGACTTCGCAATGGCCCAAGCGCTCTCCAAGGATCCTGGCCTGATCGAGATTCCGGCCCGCACGAGTGACGACCGCGGTTCTTCATCATCGGTCGGATCGGAAGAAGGCATTATTGGACATGGAAGCGAAGCGTCTCGACGTGGCAGGGCCACCGCCTTGTCACGTTCCCCATGGGACTCTACGGCTCTCTCTTTATCGGAAGTGCCGGAGTCCCGCTTGTGCTGCCTATCCCCCGCGTCGTCCGCGAACACCCCGACGGGCGCTACCGCTGGCACTGGGATCCGCGCTTCATGAGCGAAACCGGCCCGGCCGAGGTCGCCGACCACGCGCGGCTGCTGCGCGCGGCGGAGGCGCTGACGGTTCCGACTCTGCTCGTACGCGGCCGCGAGAGCGACATGATCAGCCTCGACGGTGTCCGGGAATTCCAGGAGGTGGTGCAGCACGCGGAGTTCGTCGATGTCTCCGGTGCGGGTCACATGGTGGCAGGCGACCGCAACGACGCGTTTGCCGAGGCCGTGCAGGAGTTTCTCGACCGGCACGACCCGATCGCGAACGCTGGGTGATCACTGGACGAGGAATTCGACCTGCTCCTGCAGGCATCCGGCGACCGCCGCATTCGATCGAGGCGAATAGTGACGATCTCCCGCCGCCATGCGATCGCCAGCCGGCACACCGCGAAGGCAGGATGTCAGATCCGCGTACTCCACCTGAGCCTCCCGAAGGACCTGCCGCGCACGCCCGCGCCGATTGGGCTTTACACGGAACAGACCGGGAAAGTCTCCCGCGCCTGCGGATGGGAAATATACGACCAGCGGCTCTGATCCGTTCGCGCGCACCCGATCTACGAAGCTTCGCAAGATCGCGGCGTTGAGGGCGATCTTTTCCTGGATACGCGCCGCGGTCGCGGCATTCCAGCGCGGGAAACGAGACGTCATGTAACGCAGGGTCATGAAGTTGTGAAACCACCTCTCGCGCCAGTCGTCTGCGCGATATCCCGCGTCTCGATCGATGAACGGAAGCGCATCGACCGAGGCGACGGAGAAGATGTCTGCGGGGTCGAGCAGCGGGGTGTTGATTCTCGCCAGCCCATCGGGGCCGAGGACGAAACGCGGCTTCGTGAAGGGGAACGGCCAACCGAACGTAACGAACGGATAGACGCCCAGGGTCCGTTCGAGATCGTGCTCGATGAACCCGAGCACGACGACCTCGGGCTGCCAATCGGCGACCTCTTCCAGGTATCGCAGATAGGCCTGATCGACGCCGTAGCCATCGACGCCAAAATTCAGCACCCGGAACTCGGGACCCAGCAGTCGATCCAGGTGATGGCCCCAGGTGTCCTCGAAGGAGACGTCGAGGCCGAAAGTATAGGAGTCCCCCACGATCGCGACGGTTCGGGCCGACGCCTGCCCCCGATAGCGCACATTGCGCCGCGGGCTCCGGATCCCTTCGTAGCTCGAAAAGCTGAGGCCATCCCGGCTCGACCGGTTCGATCCGTGGGTCCAACCCAGCACCGGGTGGGAGACGAGGAAGGACCCCGCCCAGCGTCCCCCGTCGGATGCTTCCCGCAGCAACTGGCGGTGGCCCCGGGACACCCGATCCCAGCTGTGGGGCAGCAGGACAGTGGATCCCAGGCGAGGCCGCATCCCCTCTCGATCGGTCACGAACAGACGAAGGCTGACTTCTGCGATCCCCAAGGCGGCCGCGACGCTCAGCACGTTGACGATCAGCGTGAAGCGAAACTCGCGGACCGACGTGCCCCGGCTGGAAACGTACTCGCGGTAGATGAAGGTCAGCGCTCCAAGGCCGATCACGAAGCTGGCCAACAGAACGATCCCCGCCGGCCGCGGGAGAAATTCAGCCAGAGGGGCGCCGCCTTTCTTGTGGAGGCAGAGACCCAGCAAGGCCATGCAGAGTTCGGCGACATACAGCGACATCAGGAGTCGTGTCTCCCTGAATCTGCCGTCGTCTCCTACGACAAGGCCGAACCGGGTTCGCATTCCACCGCCTCAGGCTTTCGTGTCGGTTGAACTCAGGGCTCTCGGGCAGAGGATCGACCCGCGGAGGGGGTCGTAGCCCAAACCTGGGAGCCCAATCCAAGATCCCGCGGAACGTTGCCGCTCCGAGGGCGCGAAATGGTAGCGGGGGAGGAATTCGAAGCTCGGACCTGCGGCTGACGAGAATCCGCCGGGACGGGGGGTTTCCGCTTTGTTGTAGGGATGTTGCGTGATCGCGTGGGTGCGGCAGCTCGGGGACCTATGCTTCTCGGAATCCGGAGGGGGGTGCTCGAAATGAACGAACAGGACCGAAAGAGGCGAATGACTGCTGCGAGAAGATCGATCGCTCTCCTCGCCGCCGGGGCGATCGTCGTCGCGGCGGGCGCGTCCGGCGCGCGCGAGCCCTTTGCCTACGCCGACCGTCCGATTCATCCGGGCTGTATCCACGCATTGGCCATGCACCAGGGAGACACCGTCCCCGTCACGACGGCGGTGAGCCTCGAGGGCTGCACCACCAGCGAACGCTCCAGGAGCGAGGTCCACCACACGGGAGACCTCGCCGTGATCGCGGACGAAGCCCTCTTGGGTGGTGGGGGCTCCTTCGGCTACCGCGTGATCAACCAACTCGAGAACGGCATCTTCGGTCTCGCCATCCGCCGGGTCCTCCCCGGCGGCGAAGAGCAGGTGAGCCTCGCGGCCGTCAAGCTGATCGCCCGGCCCATGATCCTGCACGGGGCGACCGTTCGTTTGATGCTGATCGAGCTCCTCGGCGAGGTGTGGGTCCCCGAAATTCAGCTCTCGAGCTTCGAGAGCATCGGAAACAAGGTCCACTTCGTCTCCGGAACGGGAACGGAGCGGGTCGAGCGCACGGTCGATTTCACCCGCATCGGGAAGCAACGGAAGTAGCGCCAGGACCGAGGCCCCGGCGGGGCGCCGGGGGGCCGGAAACGCTTCTCTCCGGCCCGCTCCGGCGGGTATAGTGGTGGCGTCTCGGATCCCGATCGGAGCCGAACCGATGTCTCGCGAAGCGCTCTCGCATCGAAGCCTCGCCGATCGCACCTGGCTGCCGCGTTGAAGCGGGTCACGCTCTCGCTCCTCGTGTTCACGTGCGTCGGCTGTGCCAGCTTCCGACCCGTCGATCCGGCGGCGGGGCCGATCTCGATGGGCCGCGGTGAAGGCCTCCTCGTGCTGCACATCGACACCGATCTTGCCTTGAGCTCGATCGTGATCTCGGGCGCGACCGCGGTCGAGAATCTCCCGGTCGGCGTCCACACGCGCATCGTGGCGGCGCCCGCCGGGAGCTACCGCTGGGACCGCATCCTGCCGCACCCCGGCGGGCGTGGTATTCGCTACCAGCTGCCGCTCTTCGAGGATTCGTGGCGCTTCCGCGTGTCGTCCGGACGCATCAACTATCCGGGTCTGCTCGTCCTCCGGAAAGGCGGATCCGGTTCCGTCCCGCATCGCGTGTGGATCCACACGACCGATCGGTCGGGGATGATGCTGCGGAGGCTCGAGCAGGCGTACCCGTCACTGCTCGAGCGGCTGCCCATGACGTACAGCGGGCGGGGGCGCGACGAGTTCCCCGAGCGCCTCCGAGCCGCAAGGCAGGAGCGGCGGGCTGCGGAAGCCACATCCGCCGGTTCGCCTTGACGCGCCGCACCCGAGCCGCCGCTGGGTTCGTCATCATTGCGTCGTCATGCCTCGCATTCGCTGCGGACGCGCAGCGCACGTTTCCCGCTTCCCGACTGTTCACCGAAGACGTGATCCGCCAGGTCTCGGTGAGCCCATCCGGTGAATGGGTCGTGGCGCGAGCCATGCGCTTCGATCGTTGGGGCGTCCTCGCACAGAGACGCGGCCAGGCGACCCCGCTCCTCATCTACGCCAGCCCACTTCCCATCGTGGACGTCCGGTGGGTGGGGCCCGACACGTTGTTCGCCCAGCATCCCGAGCAGAAGCAGTGGACCGGGGCGGCGCTGAGCCCGGTCCCAGTTTTTCTGGTACCGGGGTGCCCTCGAATCCGACGGACGAAGGAGAGAAGATGTCCCTCTCGGCCTTCGTTTCATCGAACGCACGTGCGCGGCTTCTCGCAGCCGTCGTCGCAATCCTCGTTCTCGGCGCCCCGTTCGGCGTTCGCCGCCCAGATGTGCCCGATGGACCGATCGATTCCCAGGCCGGGTCGGAGCGCGTGTGGCCGGCCTCCGAGCAGGCCGACTACGACGGACCGGCCTTCGCGCCACGCGGGGACACCTCCATCGAGGGTACGGTCGCGGTGTCCTCCTTCGTGATACCGCGCGGAGTCGTGGTGACGGTGACGAACGACCTGCACGTTGTCAGCGCCGGGGAAATCCGGATCGACGGCTCGCTCGTCGGAGCTGTTCGACCCCGCGGGTCGCGCGACCCGAACGGCATCGACATCTCGCTTGCCACGCCTGCGGACATCTCCATCCGAGCGGAAATTCGGGCCGGTGACGGCCTGGACGGGGCGCTCGCGGAACCGGGGCCGGCGGCGAGAGAGGTCGCCGGAGGGCGGGGCGGCAGCCTTCGTTTCGAGGGCCGCGTGGTCTCGTTCGGGGGCAACTTGCACGCGGGGCGCGGCGCGGATGGCTTTCTAGGCGGCCGCGGAGGGGATGGCGGCTCGGTGGATGTGATCGGGCTCTTCTCGAATCCGAGCGGTGGCCGGGTCACCGCCCGAGGTGGAGATGGAGGCGATGGCGGCATCGGGCTCCCTGGACAGGACGGAGGCGACAGCGGCTGTGGCGGGAATGGCGGTGACGGATTTCCGCCCGGAGTCAGCGGCCCCGCCGCTCCGACCGGTGGGTTCGGAATCGTCAAGCTTCCCGGCGCACACGGCCCCGGGGGTCTCGGTACCCCCAACGGCCTCGACGGTGCGGATGGTGCTGCCGGCGTCGTCACCGTGGGGAGCAAGTGCACTCCCCCCCGGGTCTGCCCGGAAATTCCTGCCCGGGGTCGTTTCCGATTCCAGCGCTGGGAGGCTGGGGTCACGTCGCGCTGGCAGCGTTGTTCATGCTGGCCGCGAAGTGGGCAGCGCGCACATCCCCCCAGCTTGTCAGCAGCCGGTCACAAGCGGGATGAACCGCGACAGGGACACCGGGGTGCAAGTGGGGCGGCGCTGGGCTACCCGGATCGATCGGACCCGGCTTTCGTTCACGACGCAGAAACGCGTCAAACGGAGATCCGCGTCTCATGTCGATGACTTCGCGTTAGACTGAATGCCGTGAACTGTCCTGCCTGCGGCCACACGAACCGGGATGTGGCCAAGTTCTGCGAAGAGTGCGCGGCGCAGCTGGCCCGGAGCTGCGCGAACTGCGGGACCGAGCTGCGGCCGGGTGCCAAGTTTTGCGACGAGTGCGCCCACCCGGTGGCCAGCTCCGCGCCAGGGTCGGCTGGACGGGCCGCGAAGGCCCGGGAGGCCGAGCTTCCGGAGCGCTCCCCCGTGGACTACACGCCCAAGCATCTTGCCGAGCGCATCCTGCGTTCGAAATCGGCGCTCGAGGGGGAGCGCAAGCAGGTCACGGTGATGTTCGCGGACGTGGCGCGCTCGATGGAGCTCGCCGAGGAACTCGACCCCGAGGCCTGGCACGTGATTCTCGACCGCTTCTTCCAGATTCTCGCCGAAGGCGTGCACCGCTTCGAGGGCACGGTCAACCAGTACACGGGGGATGGGATCATGGCGCTGTTCGGCGCGCCTGTCGCTCACGAGGACCATGCGCACCGCGCCTGCTTTGCGGCTCTTCACCTGCGCGATCGGATTCGCGAGTACGCGAAGGAAGTGCGCACGGAGCACGGGGTGTCGTTCGGTGTGCGCATCGGCTTGAACTCCGGTGACGTCGTCGTCGGCAAGATCGGGGACGATCTGCGCATGGACTACACCGCACAGGGTCAAGTCGTGGGCCTGGCCAAACGCATGGAGGCGCTGGCCGAGTCCGGCAGCATCAACCTGTCCGAGCACACGGTGCACATCGTCGAGGGCTACTTCAAGACCCAGGATCAGGGGGCGGTCACGGTCAAGGGTGTGAGCGACCCGGTGGGGCTCTTCGAGCTCGAGGGCGTCGGTGCGTTCCGGACCCGGCTCGATCGCTCCCGTGCCCGTGGGCTCTCCATGTTCGTGGGACGCGACAACGAGATGAACATACTCGAAGCCGCTCGTGCGGGTCGCGCGCGTATCGTGGGCGTGGTGGCCGAGGCGGGGGTCGGCAAGAGCCGGCTCTGCCTGGAGTTCGTGGAACGCTGTCGCGCGCGCGAAATCGCCGTGCAGGAAGCGCACTGCCCGGCACACGGTCGCACGATCCCACTGCTTCCGGTGCTCGAGCTGCTGCGCGGCTATTTCGGCATCCAGGATGGCGATGCTCCGCACCTCGCTCGCGAGAAGATCGCCGGCCGGCTGCTGCTGCTGAACCGCGACCTCGACGGGTACCTGCCACTCATCTGGAACCTGATGCGCGTACCGGATCCCGAGCGTCCGGTCGGAGAGCAGACTCCCGCCGTGCAACAGCGCCGGCTCGGCGAGGTGATCCGGAGCGTGGTGCGGCTTCGCAGTGAACGCGAGCCCACCATCTTCCTGATCGACGACCTGCACTGGGTCGACGAGGCGTCCGACGATTTCATCGCCCAGCTGGTCGAGGCCGTGCACGATACGCGCACACTCATCGTCGTCAATTTTCGTCCCGAGTACCGGGCCGACTGGATGCAGCGCAGCGACTACCTGCAGCTGCCGCTCTCGCCGTTGGGGCCCGAGACCATCCGCGGTCTTCTCACCGCGCTGCTGGGCGACGACCCGAGCGTGGCCGCGCTGCCCGATGCAATCCACGCACGCGCCGCGGGCAATCCCTTCTTCAGCGAGGAGGTCGTGCAGTCGCTGATCGAGTCCGGGCGCCTGGAAGGCGAGCGGGGCGCCTTTCAGCTCGTTGGTCCGGTCGACCACGTCGAGATCCCGGACACCGTACAGGCCGTACTCGCGGCCCGCATCGACCGCCTGCAGGATCTCGAGAAGCGGGTGCTGCAGACCGCCGCGGTGATCGACAAGGACTTCGCGCGTCCCCTCCTGGGTCAGATCGCAGAGCTGCCTGAGTCGGAGCTCGATGCGTCGCTGCGCGCGCTGTGCGACGGAGACTTCCTGTACCAGCGCGAGCTCTACCCGGTGCTCGAGTACGCATTCAAGCACCCGCTTACGCACGAGGTCGCCTACGCGTCCCAACTTCTCGAGCGGCGACGCACGCTTCACGCCTCGCTCGCGGGGGCGCATCGTGTGTACGCGACCTATCTGCTCTACTCCGGACAACCCGGCGCGCAGAGGTTGGCCGAGGAAACCGTGCGCGAGGCCGATGAGGCAGGCGATCTGGGAATGCGGGTCGCGGCACGCTCTGCCGCGACGATTTCACACTACTTCGGCACCGACACCGCCCTCGGGCTGGAGCGTGCCGACGAGTC
>JBHHVG010000133.1:0-7522 GCA_046754165.1 Myxococcota bacterium | reverse complement strand
GAGGCGCGCTCGCCGCATGTGTGCAGGGCCCTTGCGATAAGTTCCTTACCTGTTCGCAGAGCCGAAGAATCTCTTCGAGCTGCTCGACCTGGTGAAGAACGGCCTCGAGATCGAGAAGGCTGAGAACATCCGCCGCGAACAGGAGTTCGAGCGGGCGAAGGCCGACCAGGAGCGCCTGCTCGCCGAGGCGAAGGCCAAGCTCCAGCAGCTCGAAGCCATCAGCCAGCAGCTCGAGAGGTCCTACAACGAACACGAGGGCCAGATCGGTGAGCAGGAGGCTCTGCTCACCGAGCAGCTCGGACAGCTCGGCGAGCTCTTCGGCGTCGTCCGGCAGGTGGCGACGGACACGAGCGGACAGGTGTGGGATTCACTCACGAGCTCTCAGCTCGAACCGCGCGATGCGCTGCTCGACCGCCTCGGGCGCAGCAAGGAGCTGCCGTCGACCGACGACCTCGAGGCCCTGTGGTTCGAGTTGACGCGGGAGATGACCGAGCAGGGCCAGGTGGTGCGATACACCGCTCCGGTGCTCACCACGGCGGGCCAGATCGAGGAGCGCGAGGTGGTCCGGGCGGGGCCGTTCAGCGCCGTGTCCCAGGGCAAGTACCTGCTGTGGGAGCCGGCCCAGGAGAAGCTCCGCGAACTCACCCGCCAGCCACCGTCGCGCTACCTCGAAACGGTGACACCGTTCGAGCACGCGACCAGCGGTGTGGCCGTGCTGGCCGTCGACCCGTCGCGGGGATCGCTGCTGAACGCGTTGACCGACACCCCCAACTGGACAGAGCGCATCCAGCAGGGCGGCATCGTCGGTTACGTGATCATCTGCCTCGGCATCTTCGCGCTGGTCCTCGGAATGGTGCGTTGGCTCGCGGTGTCGATCACGAGCCGCAAGGTGTCGGTGCAGCAGAAGAGCGACCGCGTGAACAAGGGCAACCCGCTGGGCCGGGTGCTCTCGGTGTTCGAAGAGAACCGCGCGGCCGATCCCGAAACACTGGAGCTCAAGCTCGACGAAGCCGTGTTGCGAGAATCGTCGAAGATCCAGCGCTTCATGTGGATCGTGAAGACCGTCTCCGTCGTGGCGCCGCTGCTCGGCCTGCTCGGTACGGTCACCGGTATGATCAAGACCTTCCAGGCGATCACGCTGTTCGGCGCCGGCGACCCGAAGATGATGGCGGGTGGCATCTCGGAGGCGCTCGTGACGACGATGCTCGGTCTCATCATCGCGATCCCGCTGGTGTTGCTGTACGACACCCTGGCCAACAGTGCGCGATTCGTCATCGACATCCTCGACGAGCAGAGCACGGGCTTGATCGCAGCCCGCGCGGAGCGGGATCGTGCCGGAGCTTGAGGCCGTCGCGGCGGTTCGCGACTTCGTCGAGCGGGGCGGCAACGTCCTGCTCGTGATCGCGTTCGTGACCGCCGTCATCTGGGCAATGATCTACGAACGCTTCTGGTACTACCGGACGCTTCACCGCCAGGAGGTGCAGCGAATCAAGGCGCAGTGGCGGGCCCGTCAGGATCACTCGTCGTGGTCGGCCCATCAGATCCGGCGCATGTGGATCTCGGACGTCCGCATGAAGCTCCAGCGAAACCTCGGGCCCATCCAGACCTTCGTGAAGATTTGTCCGATGCTCGGATTGCTCGGCACGGTCACCGGCATGATCGAGGTCTTCGACGTGATGGCCACCGGCAGCGGCAACGCCCGGGGCATGGCGGGCGGCGTATCGAAGGCCACGCTTCCGACGATGGCGGGCATGGTCGCCGCGATCTCGGGAATGCTCTTCAGCGTCCAGCTGAGCCGCTTCGCCACGAATGAGTCCGCGCGTGTGGCCGACAGCCTCGACGTCGGGCACGGGTAGGCGCGGTCGAATGCAGCGAGCGGACGCGGGGCGAACGGTGCGACGACGCGCGGTGTCCCACGGTGGGAGTGGGTAGGGAGAATGACCGCGCGGGTCCTCATCTCCGTCGCACTCGGCGTGCTCACGGCGTTCGCGCTGTTCTGGGTGATGCAGGCGCTCGTCAGCGTCTCGGGTGAGCTCAGGGAGGCCGGGTCGAGGCTGACCGTCGACTTCGTGCGCCTCCGGAAGGACCACACCCCGGAGATGAAGAAGCGCGAGCCCCCCAAACGCGAAAAGCCCGAGCAGCAGCCGCCGCCGCCGGAGATGAACATGGCCAAGGCCATGAACCCCGGAGACGCCGTGGGCGAGATCATCCCGATCGTCGACACCACCATGGAGCTCGGCAAGGCCACAGCCCTCGGTACGGGAGGCGGCAGCGACCGCGACATCGTGCCCCTCGTCCGCGTCGACCCGGACTACCCACCCCGCGCAAAGCAGCAGGGCATCGAGGGCTACGTGGATCTCGAGTTCACCATCAGCCCGGTGGGAACCGTGCAGGACGCCATCGTGATCGGGTCCCAGCCCCCGAACGTCTTCGACCGCGCCGCCCTGCGGGCCGTGAGAAAATGGCGATACAACCCCAAGGTCGTGAACGGCCTGGCCGTCGTCCGCGCCAACGTCCAGGTGCGTCTGCGCTTCACGGTCCCGAAGGGACGATGAGGAGGGTTCATTTGTCGAAGCTTCCCCTCATCGCCCTGCTCTCGGTGCTCGGAACGGCATGGGCCGCGTCGGCGTACGATGCCGGCGGGCAGGCGCCCGTGGATCTCGAAGCCGTGCGCAAGGATCGATCCGCCACGTCCAAGAAACACCAGTTGGCGCCCCGCATCTCGCGCTACCTCGCCGCCGCCGCCAAGGCCGCGGACGAGGGGTCCACCGAAGAGGGCCAGGCGCTGCTCGACAAGCTGAACCCGAAGCGGCTCAACCCCCTCGAGCGCGTGTACGTCTACCGCCTGAAGGGCTTTCTCGCCTACGCCGACGGCGAGTACCAGCAGGCGATCGAGAACTTCGAGCGTGTGCTCGAGGAGGAAGCCCTGCCCCTCGACGCGGAGAACAAGATCCGTTTCAACATCGGCCAGATCCACGCCTCCCTCCAGGAATGGCCCGAGACGGTCGCGGCGCTACAGCGCTGGTTCCGCTACGTCGACGAACCCGACCCGCTGGCGCACTACCTGATGGGGATCGCGTACTACCAGATGGGCGAGTTCGACAAGGCGATCGAAAGTACCGAGTCGGCGGTCGAGCTGGCGCCCGAGCCGAAGGAGGCCTGGCTCCAGCTGCTCGCCGCGCTCCACGTCCAGAAGGAAGACTACGTGAACGCGACGCCGTTCCTGGAAGAGCTGGTGACGCGCTTCCCGAAGAAGCAGTACTGGGTGCAGCTCTCCCTGATCTACGGAGCCCTCGACAACTACAAGCGCTCCCTCGCAGTGCAGCAGGTCGCCTATCTTCAGGGCTTGCTCACCGAAGACAGGGAGCTCCGCCGCCTGGCCCGGTCGTACCTGTACCACGACATGCCCTATCCGGCGGCGAAGGTCCTGCAGAAGGGCATCGACGACGAAGCCATCGACGCGGACGCGAAACTCTACGAGTTGCTGGCCAACAGCCTGATCGCCGCCCGCGAGTTCGATCGGTCACTTCCGCCCCTGAAGAAGGCCGCCGAGCTCTCCGAGAACGGCAACCTCTTCGTGCGCCTGGGCCAGGTGCACCTCCAGCGCGAGGAGTGGGCGGAGGCCGCTGTGCACCTGCGGCGCGCCATCGACAAGGGCGGCCTCGAAGACCCCGGCAACGCGCAGCTGCTGCTGGGCATCTCCCAGTACAACAACGGCCGGGTGAGCCAGGCCCGCGCGTCTTTCTGGAGGGCCAGCAAGCACGCGAAGACCCGCCAGGCGGCGACGAACTGGATCACGCACATCGACAGCGAAGCCAACACCGGCTGACGACGACCCGAGGATCAGACCATGCGACGAGCCCGCCAACGCGAACAGGAAGAGAGCGAAGTCAATCTGACGCCCATGCTGGACGTCGTCTTCATCATGCTGATCTTCTTCATCGTGACTGCCTCCTTCGTGAAAGAAGCAGGCATCGACGTCAGCCGGCCGCCGGCGGCGACCGCCGAGCGCAAGGAGCGCGGCAACATCCTGGTTGCGATCACGGAGAACGACCAGATCTGGATAGACCGGCGTCAAGTCGACCCGCGGGCGCTGCGCGCGAACATCGAACGGCTGCACGCGGAGAATCCGCAGGGCTCCGTCGTCATCCAGGCAGACAAGGCTTCCAAGAACGGCCTGCTCGTGTTGGTAATGGACGCCGCGCGGCTGGCGGGCGTCAACAATGTCGCACTCGCGGCAGAAGTCGTGGAGTGAATCGGGGGTCATCGTGAAGGTCAGCTTCGAACTCAGCCCGCGTGACATCCGCTACTTTCGCGGCCGCCTCCAGCAGGCCCGCGAAGGCGCGGAGGACACCGACGAGAAGACGATCATCCGCCTCGCCGAAGAGATGACCGAAGAAGCGCGCGCCGCCGAGCCGCCGGAATTCGTGCTCGAACGGCTGCTCGTTCTCGACCAGCTGATCGCGATGCTGCGAGACGACGAGTGGCGCATCGAGGGACGTGATCGCGCGCGCATTCTCGATGCCCTCGTGTACTTCGTCGACCCGGAAGACCTCATTCCGGACCGCGTGCCGGGCATCGGCTACCTCGACGACGCCATCATGGTCGAGCTGGTCTCCCAGGAGCTCACGCACGACATCAAGGCCTACGAGGATTTCTGCGAGTACCGCGAGACCCGCCGCGGAGATGACGACGGATCGAAGCTGGAATCGCGCCGCCAGTCCCTTCAGGCGCGTCTGCGACGGCGACGGCGGCGCGAGCGACAAGAGCAGCGCAACCGCGCGGGGACGCGCCGCTCCTCGCTGCGCCTCTGGTAGCGCGCGGCTCCCCGACGGCGGCGGGTGCCCCTCCGTGCGGCGGGGCTAGAAGTCGCCCACGGGCCTCACGAAGACGTACTTGCCCGGCTCGAGGACGAACACTTCGAGGGCCGTCTTCATGTGGTCCCTGCCGCCGGGCGCAGAGAGCACGAACGCCGGCACGACGGCCGCGGTTCCGAGGCCGAGGGCAACCAGACCCGCCGGCCGCAGGAGCAGGAGGTCGAACGCCCCCACCAAGCCGATGACGGTGCCGTCGACCACCTGAAGCATCCAGGAGCGCTCGACCACCGGCTCCGGCAGGGTCTTCTCCTTCGCCTGTGCCAGCGTCGGCAACAGCAGAGCCGCGATCAAGGTGAGCGCCACGCAGCGGAGCTTCGCGTTCATTCGTTCTCCTTCGAGCCCAGAAGCTACCAGATATTCTACTCGCTGACCGGCAGCAGCGACGGCAGATACGGCGAGAGTGCGAGGGCGATTCCTTCTCTCAGGTGATCGCGGTTCGCGAAGGGCGCGCTGCGGGTCGTGAACTTGAAGGCTGGCTCGCCGGTCAGGGCGCCGGGCGGCCGCATCACCCGGACGCTGACCAGCAGCTCCAGGCCGCCCTTGGACTCGTGGAGGTTGTTGCCCTCGGCATCCAACACCACCACGTGCAGCGAGGCCGCCGGCGCCAGACCCTCGAGCGGTGTGCGGGCCGCGATCTCCCGGGCCTCCCGGCTGATCGCCTCGATCTCGACCACGCGTTCGACACCGTCCCAGGACGCGACGTCCTTCGTGATGCGCGCTTCGCGGATGTACAGCGACGGGGCGATCACCGTGTCGAAGTCCGCGTGGCGGGCGAGCTTGCGCACGAGCACGCGGGCCGCCTCGTCGTAACCGGCCCTGGCCCCGTTCGGGCCGGCGCGTACCTCCTGGGTGCTGGCGATCCAGAAACGCCGCGCGTCGCGGTAGGAAACGGTGCGCAGCCGTTTGCCGTGGGCGCGGAGATAGTCCTCGAGAGCCTCCCACACGGCCTCCCGGTAGGGATCGATCTCCTCTGGCATGGCGACGGCGAGGTTGAAGGGCAGGATCAGGAGATTCATGCCAGCGCTCCCGGCGAGCACCTGCCGCCCCTTCGGCGCCGGCGCGGCGCATCCGCCCGCGAGCGCGACCAGAAGAGCGGCGAGGAGGAGCAACACCGAGAGCGCCCGTGCGCGTCGTCTCACCCCATTCCTCCCGCTTCCAGTGGCGACGCATCGAGCGCGGCGGCCTCGCACGAGCGTACCAAGCGCGCCGCGGCAGCTTCCACTCGCGGCCGGGACCGTGGCACTTCGTCCGAACCGTCGCAGGCGGCATCACTGCTATGCTGTCGTGCGCGCGAGGAGTCGGCCGATGGCGGCGGCTACCGTCTCCGGAGCTGCCTGCGAATGATGAGCGATTCCGAATCCGACCTGCCGCAGTCGCGCTCCGCCGTGCTCGTCGTTCACGGGATGGTGTTCTCTGGCGGCGTGGCGGCGCTCGCCTGGGAAGTGATCTGGCAGCTCGAGGCGTCGCTCGCCTTCGGCATCTCCGCCGCCGGCACGGCGATCACCCTGGCCGCCAGCATGGGAGGCCTCAGCATCGGCGCCCTCGCCGCGGGCATCTGGCTCCGCGGGCGACCCGTGGCCCGTCCGCTGCGCCTCTACGGCGGCCTCGAAGCGACCATCGGCGCCGCCGGCCTGGCGCTGCTGCCCGGCTTTCACGTGCTCGAGAGCCTGGATGCCGCCGTCTATGCCGCATCCTCGGCTCTCGCGCCGCTGCTCCACGGCCTCGGCATCGCGCTGCTGCTGGCGCCGGCCACCCTCGCGATGGGCGCGACCGTGCCGGTGTTCCAGCTCGTGGCGCGAAGCCACGGCACGAGGATCTCGGCGTTGTACGGCCTCAATACGGCGGGGGCCGCCACCGGCGTGCTGCTGCTCAGCTTCTGGCTGCTTCCCTACTTCGGCGTCCGGCACAGCTGTCTGCTCGTCGCGGCGTTGAACGCCGTGGTCTTCGCGACCTCGTGGGTCGTGCGCCCGGGTGCGGCGCCGCCACACGCAGCCGAACGCATCCCCGAGCCGACGCCGGGATCGCGAGGCGTGTCCGCGCGCATGCCCGAGCTCGTGGTGCTGTGCACCGGCTTCGTCACCTTCGGGCTCGAGGTCGCGTGGTTTCGGGCGATGCGGGCCGCATTCTGGAGCACGTCGAGCACCTTCGCGATCATGCTCGCTTCCGTGCTGATCCCGCTCGCGATCGGCGCCCGCATCGTCCCGTGGCTCGGGCGCCGGGGGGTGCGGCCCGCCACGATGCTGCTCTGCGCGGGCGCCGCGATCCTGCTCGCGACGCCCTTGGTCGAGCGACTGGATCTCATGAGCGTCGTCGATGGGTCTTTCCCCGTTGTGCTCAGCCTATGGCTGCTGCTGTCGATGGCGATGATCGGCCCCGCCGTCCTGTGCCTGGCGACCGCGCTGCCGTGGTACCTCGAACAGAATCCCGAGCCCGCATCGACGGGCCGGCTCTACGGCTTCAACACGCTGGGATCCGTGGCCGGATCGTTGATCGCCGCCTGGTGCCTGCTTCCGCTGCTGGGATTCGCTCGCAGCGCCTGGCTGCTGGGCCTGCTGGTGCTGCTCGTCTCGGCCCTTCTGCTGGCGCCGCGACGGCGCTGGATCCCGGCCGCAGCGGGCGGCGTCGCGCTGCTGATCGCCGCGTCG
>JBHHVG010000132.1:0-7561 GCA_046754165.1 Myxococcota bacterium | reverse complement strand
GGGTGTCGGCGAGCAGCCCTCGACGATCAGGATGTCGATGCCCGCCTTCTTCAGGCCGAGCGCGAACGATCCGCCGCAGGTGGCGTTGCCGATGCCGCCCGTGAGTGGGCTCTTGCAGACGACGGCGAAACGGTTCGACTGCGGCGCCACGGAGCCGTTCAGCGGTCCGGTGGCGAAGATGAGCGGATTCGCCGGCCCCAGCGGGTCGATGCCCGCCTCGGTACGGTCGTAGAGCAGGCGCGTGCCGTAGCCCTTGCCACCGATGTAGAGGCGGGCGGTCTCGTCGTCGAGGGGACGAAAGCGGAAGCTGCGGTTGCCCAGGTCGATCTCGAGGATGCGGCCGGCATAGCCCTTGATCATGGCTCCCCCGTTTCGGTGGCGGCCCGCAGATGCCCGCGCGCGGCCGGGAAGGCGCCAGGATAGCAGCGATCCAGACCCCCCGTGCCGTCGGGAGATGGCCGGCAGAGCGCTCCGACCAGGCGCCACCCGTCAGGGTGCCGCCGAGCGCCCCGCACCGCCGACCGAGCCGCCGTCCATTTCCGCGCGCAACAGGCGGCGGAGCAGGGAGACGCTGGGCACGCCCGCGATGGTTTCCAGGATCCTCCCGTCCGCGTCCGTGACGATCGAAGACGGCAGGATCTCGTCACCCAGCTTCGTCTCCACGATCTGCTGGACCGTCGACACCTCCGGTGCCGTCAACCGGGAGAGGAGCGCGTAGCTCGGTCGGTACTTTTCGACGTATTCGGAGAGCATCTCCCGCGTGTCGCCCGCGTCGATGGGCACGCCGTACAAGCGGAGCAGCTCGGGCGGGAAGGCGCGCCGCAAGGAGATCATCTGGGGAATGTTCCGCTTGCACGCAAGGCACCACGTGGCCATGGTCGTGTACATCCGCAGGGTGGCCGGCGCAGCCGCCGCCGGGCCCTCCGGCACCGTGGCGTGATTCGCGATGGCGAGACGACCGACCTCCGGCTGGTCTCGCCCGGGCCCGGGCGAGACCGTCCCCCCGCCGGCCGCCCCGTACGTGCGACGGGCGACCGCAACGCGCCCGGGCGCCGACGCGGCGTTCTCGTGGAAGACCAGCTCGGTCCCGGCCGGCACGCCTTCGGCGATCTGTGTGATGCCACTCGGCCAGTGGACCGTGACGCTCCGGGCGGTGCCGGCCGAGCCGAGCCCGATCAACATCACCTTGCTGTTCTGGGCCGCATAGCCCTCACCAGCGCGGTGCTCTCGAATGAGCGAATGCCCCCCGACCTCGGCGATCACGATCGCCCCGTAGCCGTCCCGGTTCCCGTAGCGGTCCGACGCCTGCGCGGCACGGTTCCCGCCCACGAACCGGACGGCGATCGCGCCGCTGGCGCCGGCCGGACCCGAGCCGAAATCGTTCCGGAAGAGGTTCAGCAGCGGCGCGTTGGTGTTCACCATCGCGATATCGACCCAGCCGTCGCGGTCGTAGTCGAAGAGCACGAAGCCGCGGCTGTCCGAGATGCTGTCGAGACCGGAAATGCCCGATACGTCCTCGAATCGGCCGCCGTCGTTCAGGAAGAGGTGATTCCGTTCGCTGCCACTCAGGGAGATGCTGACGTCGCCACTGCGGCTCCAACGCCGCAGGTGTGGGCCGCGCCAGTGCTCCTTGTTCCGCACCTCGGTGTCCAGGCCCCCGTCCGAGCGCGCGACCGCACGCCAGAAGGTGCTTCAGAGGTCCGCTCCCTTGATGGCCACCTCCCCGGGTGCCGTGTAGAAGCCGCTGGCCGCGTAGAGGTCGAGATCGCCGTCGTTGTCGACGTCGACGAACTGTCCGCCCCACGACCAGCCGGCCTTCTCGACCAGGAGATTCGGCGCGACAAGCCCCGAGACCTTGCGAAAGCCCCCGGGCTCGTTCCGGAACAGCGTGTTGCCGCGGGACATCGCCCCGAAGCGTGGGTCGAGACCCGGAACCCGCGACGTGATCCGCCGACCGGCCGTGCTGTACATGTTCGAGACGTAGAGATCCTGCCGCAGGTCGCCATCGTAGTCGCCCCAGCTCACCCCCATGCCAAAGCCGACGTCAGCCGTCCCCGTCTCCTCGGTGATGTCGGTGAAGCGGCCACCACCGTCGTTTCGCAGCAGGTCGTTCGACGAGAAGTCATTGGCGACATAGAGGTCGGGATCACCGTCCCGATCGAAGTCGGCCCAGGTGGCCTGGAAGGTGTTCCGCCACAGAGCCACGTCCTCGTTGGAGCGGGAGAGTCCGAAGCGACCCGAGCCCCGGTTCAGGAGCAGGAGATTCGGTGGGCCGCCGCGCTCGAGGTACTTGTGGTTGGCGCGATAGATGCGGGTGGTCGCGCGGGACGTCGCCGGGTCGAGGAAGTCCGTCAGCAACGGCCCGAACTTCTCCAGGCCGGCTGCCTGGCGGGCGGTCTCCTCCGCGAGCAGCTCGGCGGCGTAGGTCGAGAAGTAGACGTCCAGCAGGCCGTCGCCGTTCACGTCGGCGGCGGAGACCGACGTGACCAGAGACGGGAGCGGAATCGACACCATCTCCTTCGACCGGTCGCGGAAGCGGCCATTCTCGTTCACCAGGTAGACGCTCGGTTCTAGCGTCCGTCCCAGGAAGAGGTCGTCGTCCCCGTCGTTGTCGAAGTCCGCGAAGATCGCGCTCGACGAGTGGTTCTCGATGGCCAGCCCGAGCGCCGCGGCCATTTCGTCGAAGCTGCCATCGCCCCGGTTGTGCAGCAGCAGGTTCTTTCCCCAGCGGTCCATCACGTAGAGATCGTCGAGACCGTCGCGGTCGACATCGACCACCGCGAGGCCGGGCTGTGAATCGGTCGGCCGCACGCGGAAGTATCGATGCGGCTTGTGGAACTTCTCGCGCCGCTTCGCCAGATCGAGGAGGTAGACCTCGTGAAGGGATCCTCGCGCGCGCTTGCGGACCTCTTCGCCGGTCAAGGCGCCGTCGAGGGCCTCGATGAACAGGCGGCGGCCGATTTCCGTGGTCGAGAACCCGGTGAGCTCCCAGCGATCGATCTGCCAGCCATCGATGCCCGCGATCCGCTTGGAGCTGCGACTCCAGTGCGTCGCGATCGTCGCCTGCACGCTCGCCCAGGTCCCGCCCTTCCGGCGGGCGAGGCCGAAGAAAGACACGCTTCCGGAGAAGGCCCTGTCGCTGCCGGCATCGAAGGTTCCATCGACGAACTCGAACGACGCCTGCTCGAAGTAGTCGACACCGGCGAAGAGCGGTAGCCACAGCTTCAGGGCGACTCGCGCCACAGGAGCCGCCTTCGGAGCCAGCCGCCACCTCGCCATGCGGGCCGGACCGACGGGCCGGTTGCTCGCCGGCGCCGCACCTCGGACGAGGTCTCTCACCTCGGTCTCGTCTGCGAAGAATCGCCGACTGCGATGGTCCGGAAGGGTGAGATTCAGGACACTCTCCGCCATCTCCTGGATCGGAGGCGTGAGGAGCAGGATCTGCTCCTCCGAGGCGATGATCTCCTTGACCTGCGCGGTCTCCGAAGCCGCCGCTCCCCGTGACGCGCCGCTGGAGATCGCGGCGCAGGCCGCACCGAAGCTCACGAGCAGCAGGAGACGGTGCCTGGCAGCCGGAGACATGCGACATTATCTCCCGACCGCGATCGCCTTGGCCCACCGGTAGTCGGGCTTGCCGCTCGGCGACCGCTCGATGGCCTCGACGAGATGGATCTGCCGGGGGACCTTGTAGCCGGCGATCTTCTTGCGGCACTGATCCTGGATCGCTTCGAGCGAAGGCGCAGCGCCCGACCTCGGCTGGACGATGGCGGCCACGCGGTTGCCGAACCGCTCGTCCGGCACCCCCACCACGACGCAGTCGTAGGCGTCCGGGTGGGACTTCACGGCGGCCTCGACCTCTTCCGGGTAGATCTTCTCCCCGCCCGAGTTGATCGAAACCGAGCCCCGGCCGAGCAGGGTGATCGTGCCATCCTCTTCGAGAGACGCGAAGTCGCCGGGAATCGCGTAGCGAACGCCGTCCTTACCGGTGACGAACGTCTCGGCGGTCTTCTCGGGATCTCCGTAGTACTCGAGTGGAATGTCGCCGCAACGCGCGACCTTTCCGATCGTCCCGGTACCCGGCGGCAGGACCTCGAAGTCCTCATCGAGTACCACCGTTCCGGGTCCTGCCTTCACCGTCGGCCCGCCTCCCATCATGGCGGTGTTGCCCTTCGTGATGAGCGCCATGCCGTTGTTGCCGCTCTCGGACGAGCCGATGCTGTCGATGATCAGCAGGTTCGGAAAATGTCGGAAGAAATCATTCTTGACGGTGGGGGAGAAGACCGCGGCGCTGCTCACGAGGAGAAACAGCGAGGATACGTCGAGATTCGCAGCGGGCCCATCGAGCGCCTCGACCATCGGACGGCCCATGGCGTCTCCCGTGATCATGATGCTCTGGACATGCTCCTTCTCGACCAGGCGCCAGACCTCCGCTGCGTCGAACTTGGCCATCAGCACGAGCTTGCGACCGACGAAGCTGCCGGCCATCACGCTCCATTGGGTCGCGCCGTGCATCAAGGGCGCGATGGGCAGGAAGCACTGCTGATCTCCGGAACGCTTGCCCCACTCGACCATGTCTTCGGGACGTTCGGCGCGCTCTCCCGTCTGCGCGTCGAGGCCCCCGCCGAGCGCGAAGAAGACGTCCTCGTGCCGCCAGATCACTCCCTTCGGCATCCCGGTCGTCCCGCCGGTGTAGAGGATGTAGCGATCGTCCGGCGAGCGTGGCCCGAAGTCGCGATCCGGTGATCCGCCCGAAATGGCCTCCTCGTAGTCCACCGAGCCCAGCGAGGCACAGTCCGCGTCGCTGCCGTCCTCGATCACCAACGTGTTCTTCAGCCCGGGCATCGCCCCGCGGACCGCGGCGATCCGTGGGGCGAACTCCCGCGCGTAGACGAGTGTGACCAGATCTGCGTTGCCGAAGATGTAGGCGAGTTCGTCTTCGACGTATCGGTAGTTGATGTTCACCCAGACGGCGCGGATCTTGAAGACCGCCCAGAGCGTCTCGACCCATTCGACACAGTTGTAGGCGTAGATGCCGACGTGGTCGCCCGGTCCGACACCGTGGGCAGCGAGGGAATGGGCGAGCCGGTTGGCGCGCTCTTCCATCTCGGCATAGGTCCGCCGCTCCCCATTGGCGACGAGGTACTCGCGGGAGCCGAAGTGGTCGACCGCGTTCTCGAACAGGTCGGCGAGATTGAACTCCATCGGGGCTGATCGTCCTCCACTGGGAACGGGCAGACGCCGCTGCTGGATTATAACCGTTTCGCGGAGTCGGAGACGTCGGAAACTGCACCGGAGCCGCTGCGCCGGCCTGCGACCCGGTCGCGGCGATTCCTCATCGATCGGGCGTGCAACGGCGTAGAATGGCCGGCAACTCGTGCGCGGATCGCACGGACGGGGGAATCGGTGCCGGAAGGCGTTCACGCTCTAGGCGCCCTGTTTGGGATCGCGGGCGACCTCTTGGAGGTGAAGCCGCTCGGGAGCGGCCACATCCACGACACCTTCGTCGCCGCCTACGGCGTCGGCGGAGACATCACACGCTTCGTGCATCAGCGGCTCAACACGCAGATCTTCGCGGAGCCGATGGCCGTCTGTGAGAACATCGCCCGTGTCACGGAACACGTGAGGAGCCACCTGGCCGCTCGCGGCGTGTCCGATCTGGAACGCCGGTGTCTACAGCTGATTCCCGCCCGCAACGCCTCCCCGTGCACCGTGGACCGCGAGGGCGCGGCCTGGCGGACCTACCGCTACGTCGAGCGAACCCGCGCGCTCGATGTCGTCGACGGTCCGGATCGGGCCCGCGAGGCGGCCCGGACCTTCGGCGCCTTCGTCGCCCTGCTGGCCGACCTTCCCGGACCACCGCTCGTGGAGACCCTCCCAGGCTTCCACGATCTCGCAGCGCGCCGAAGACAGCTGCGGGACTCCGCGCGCGACGACGCAGCCGGTCGGCGCGGCGCAACGGCGACCGAGCTCGAGCGGGCGGCAAGCCTGTGGGACCGGCTCGATCGGGATCTCGGCGCCGCCGGCTTCGACGCCCTGCCCCGCCGCACCGTGCACAACGACTGCAAGCTCAACAACATCCTCTTCGACGCAGACAGCGGCGAAGGGCTGTGTGTCGTCGACCTCGACACCGTCATGGACGGTCAGGTCGCGTTCGACTTCGGAAATCTCGTGCGCACCAGCGCCAGCCTCGCGCCCGAGGACGAGACGGACCTCGATCTCATCACCTTCGATCTCGATCTCTTCCGGGCCCTCGCCCTGGGCTACTGCGAGGGCACCGCGGGCGTGTTGACGGCCGAGGAGAGGGAGGTGCTGCCCCTGGCCGGACCGATGCTCGCGTACGAGAACGCGATCCGGTTCCTGGCGGACCATCTCTCCGGAGACGTCTACTTCCGCATCCACCGGGAGGAGCACAACCTGGAGCGAGCCCGCGCCCAGATGCGGCTCTGCGAGGCCATGCTGGCCCGCCTCGACGACGCGCGCCGGATCGTCGAGTCCGTCGCCCGCCAGCGGCGCTGACCCGCCTGTCGGCGATCAATCGAGTACGCCGGGATGATCCTTCCGCCAGGTCGATCGCAGCCGCGAAGCCTTGGCCCGGTTCGCCGCGGTGAGCCTCGGCTGGAGCTCGGCGAGGGCGTCCGCAGCCCCCTCCGCCTCCCCGGCCAGCTCCAGCCAGAACAGCGAGCGGGCGCGGTCCGCAGGGACCCCGCGGCCGCCGGCGTAGAGGATTCCCAGGGTCGCGGCGGCTTCCGTGTTGCCCGCTGAGGCCGCGCGTTCGAACCACTCGAGGGCCATCGGCACGTTCTGGACGACACCCTGCCCCTGATAACGAACGGAACCCAGGGAGAACATCGCGCCGGCGTGACCCTGCTCCGCCGCCTCGATCAGCCACCGCCGCCCGCGAGCCGTGTTCTTGGGAGTCCCCACCCCGCTGCCATAGGCGAGCCCCAGCCTGTATTGCGATTCCGCGTGGCCCTGCTCGGCGGCCTTCCGATGCCACGCGACCGCCATTTCGAAGTCCCTTTCGACCCCGCGCCCAGTCTCGTAGAGAAGCGCGAGCTGATGCATGGCCTCGGGGTCGCCCGCCTCGGCAGCCTGTTCGAGCAATCGCGCCGCGCGCAGGACGTTCCGCGTCTCCCCCTCCGCTTCGATCAATAGCCTTCCCAAGCGAAGCTGCGCCGCGACGTGGCCGCCTTCCGCGGCGAGTCCGTACCATTCGGCAGCATCCGAAAGACTCCGGGGGACGCCGTGGCCCTCTTCATACCGCAGCCCCACGAGGTATTGCTCCGCGGGAGCCGACTCGCGGGCGTACTCACGAAACCAGCGGAAGGACTCCGCGTCGTTCTTCTCGACTCCGACGCCTTCCGCGTACATGCTGCTGAGATTGTGCTGCGCCATGCGGTCGCCCTTTTCGGCCGCGGCGCGGACCCATCGGAATGCCTGCTCCGGGTCCCGGGGGACACCGGTACCCCGCGAGTAGGCCACGGCCAGATGGTTCTGTGCCTCGATGTGGCCCTGCTCGGCCGCAGCGCGCCCGGCGAATGTGGCGCGCGGCAATTCGACG
>JBHHVG010000131.1:0-7580 GCA_046754165.1 Myxococcota bacterium | reverse complement strand
GGTGCTGTTCGCGCAGGTCGGAGTCACGGCGAATCTCTACCGGCGGATCGGAGTCCCGCTCGCCACGGCGATTTCTCCGCTGATGTACCTGCTGGGCTTCGTCGGCCTTTCCGTGCGATTCAGCCTGCCCGCGGGCATCGGGGCGATGGCCGGCACGAAGCTCCAGGACAGCGCTGTCTACGATCCCGCGGTGCGCGTCCTGTTCAACCTGTTTCCCGAAGAGATTCGCGCCCGGGCCATGGTGCTGCTCGAAGGACCCGTGAAGCGCGCCGGCGGGGCCGTGGGGAACGTCGTGACGTTCGCCGCGGTCAGCCTCGGGTCCGCGGCGGTGGTGGGCTATGCGGCCCTGCCGTTCACCGCCGTCTGGCTGGCATCGGTGCTGCTGCTGTGGCGCGCGTATCCCTCGTTGTTGTTGCAGGCATCCGCCACTCGCAGCCGTCTGGGGGATGACTTCGACGCATCGGAGATGTTGGACGCCAACACGCTCCGGAGTCTGGCGGCTCATCTGCGCGATCCGGATCCCGCCCGCTGTGGCATCGCCGTGGATCTCGTCTCCGATGCCCGCCCGGAGCTCGCCACCGGGGTGCTGGCAGAAGCGGCGCGCGAAGCGCCGGACGCGACGCGGCCCCTGCTGGTCGCCGCGCTCGATCGCGTGCTCGAGCGCTCCGCCGGGAGCGAGACCGCCGACGCCGAGGCGGCTGCCCATCTCCAGGCGATGCTGGAGGAGCCGGACCGACTGGGGGAGAGGGACCGAGCGGACGTCGTCCAGGCATACGGGCGCGTGAGCCAGCGCGCGAGTCGCGGTCTGGCCGACAGCGTGCTCACGCGCGCGGTCCACGATCCGTCTCCCGCCGTGCGCCTCACGGCCGCCGCGGCCCTGTGCCGGTTGGGGACGCCGCCCTCGCCGGACTTCGACCTCGATCGCGCGCTGGTCGGGGCGATCGCCGCCGCCGACCCGGTGCTTCGCCGAGCGGCCCGCGAGGAGTACCGCGCGATGCTGCTCCGCGATGAGCCCGACGAGACCTGGCGCCTGCGTCTGCGCCACCTCGCGAGACTCCTCGAGACCGAATCCGACCGAGCCGAAGCTGCGATGGCGATCGCCGACGTGGCCCGACGACACGGCGACGCGGTGGCGATCGTGACCGACGACATGCTCCGGTGGCGGGAGGATCCCGACGTGGAGACGCGCGTGGCGATCCTGGGATTCATCGGCGCTGCGGGCCTCGAAGAACACTCCGCGTGGCTCGTGAGCCATGCGCGAATGGACGGCGCCGGGGAAGCCGAGCGGCTGTGGGTGGCTGCGCGTGGCGGACTCCAATCCCTCGGTCAGCGCGCGGTCGACGCGCTGCTCGTGGAGCTGTCGTTCGGCAAGCGCAGCGCACAAGAGGCGATTCTCCCATTGCTTCGCGCTCTCGATGTCGATCGCGGCGCGCTCCGCGAACTCTACGAGCGCGAGCTCGATTCGATTCGTCACAAGCTGGTGACGCTGCACGCTGCCGTCGGAGCCGGTGTGTCGCCGATGTTGCTACAGCGTCTGGGCGAGCGGCTCGACGAAGGCATGCACACGGCGCTCCAGCTGCTGGCAGCGATCCATGACGACGACCGCATCGCAAACCTCGCCGCCCCGTTGCGACGGGAGCGCGGCGGGCGTCAACACGCGATCCTGCTCGAGGCCCTCGAGGCGCTGCTGTCGCCCGTTGAAAAGGCCCAGCTGATGCCCCTGGTCGAGGACCGGACCGCGGGTGAACGAGCGCGCGCGGCGGCTCGCGCCCTTCGCATCGAGATTCCGTCGCCCGAGTCGACGGCTCGCGCGCTCCTCGACGACCCGGACGCGGTGACTCAACGGATCGCGGTGGCGACGCTCCGGGCCGCCGGAGTCGAGGGTCTGGCTACGGACGCGGATGTAGAGGATGATGGGGACGTGCTGAGCCCGGTCGAACGCGCGCTGATGCTGAAGAGGATCCCGCTCTTCGAAGAGCTGACGACCCGGCAGCTCCTGAATCTCGCCGAGCTCGTGAACCAGGAGGAGCACCCGCCCGGGACGCCGATCTGCCGCATCGGAGATTTCTCCGACTGCATGTACTTCATCGTCGACGGTACCGTCGACATCACGACCGCGTCCGATGCCTCGCTGGCCCAGCTCGGTCCCAACGACTTCTTCGGGGAGATCGCGGTATTCGAAGGTGCGACGCGCTCGGCCAATGCGACCACCGGCGAGGAGGCCGTCCGCCTGCTGCGCCTGGGCCGTGACGACCTGCTGAAGCTGATGGAAGAGCTGCCCGGAATCGCGATCTGCATCTGCCAAACGCTCTCGCGCCGCGTGCGCGACCTGACCACGCGCCTGACCGTCTGAACCCGCGGCGGCGAAGACGTGACGGGGGCGAGGGCAGGATCCCAGGTGCGACTCCCGTTTGCGGGCGATCATGCGCGTCGGAGAACCGGCGCGCGCCGTAGCGGCCCGGCGAAGCACAGCGGCACCGACGCGTTCCGAGGGCCTTGCGGTAAACTCCCGCGCGGTGAGTGAAATCGACACACAGCACACCGCTGCGGTTTCGGGCGGCGCTGCGGAGCCGGATCGCCCGCAGCAGGCCGAGCCGTGGCTCCGCTTCGCCCTCGTCTTCGGGACCCTCGCCGTCACCTCGGAAGTGCTCTACTACGCGGTGACGCTCGACAGCGTCGTCTTCCAGGCCTATCTCGGCGTGCTGGCAGACGTCAGCGGCACCATTCTCGCCTGGTTCAGCAGCGACATCGTCGTTCGCAGCGCGCGGATCACGGGCCCGGCCTTCGTCGTCGAGATCGCCCAGGGATGTGATGCGGTGCAGGTATGCTCGCTCCTGGCCGCCGCCGTGATCGCGTTCCCGATGAGTCTCATGGGCAAGCTCCGCGGGCTGGTGTTCGGCATCGTGTTTCTTCAGCTCCTCAACATCGTTCGCATCATCACCCTCTATTGGATCGGGGCGCATTTCTCATCGATCTTCAAGACCGCGCACGAGGTCATCTGGCCGGGTTTCCTCATCTTCGCCACCATCGCGACCTGGATCGTATGGGTTCGGCTGGAGACCCGGTTGCCTCAGTCCAAGAACCATGCGGCGTAAGCCGTTTCACGTCTTTCTGCTTCACGCGGCGTTCGTGATGGGGTTGATGGCTGCGTGGTCCGGCGCACGAGAGATCTACCCCAGCTTGTTCCACGCCATCGGAAACGAGGTGTTCGAGTCGATGGGCGACGGTCTCTCGGTCCACTTCGAGTGGGGTCGGGAGAGCTTGCTGAAGCGCGGCCCGGATACCCGCATGATCGGGCGTCAGGAAGGGCGTTTCGAATACCGCTGGCAGGCCTTCTACAGCAGCTTCCGCCGCGGCTTCTGGCCCTCCGCCACCTTGCTCGCGCTGACGGTCGCTGCGCCGATGTCGCGCTGGCGGAGAGCCCTCGTGCTTCCGCTGGGCTTCGTGTCGTTCCACGTGGCCCTGCTGCTTCAGGTGGCGGTCTTCGCGTGGGTCTTGTTCGGAACCACGGAGCCCGGTGGTGTCGAGTCCTGGGCGGCCGGGCGGCGCGCGGTGACCGTCTGCCAGGCGGTATTCAACTCGCCCGTCACCAACTACGCCGTGGTCTTCCTGCTCTTCACGGCGCTCTGTCAACCGGGGCGTGCGATCGACATGCAGAGTCTCGCCGCCGCAGCGCGTCGGGCCCTGGGGCGTCCGGGGGCGCCGCCGCACGGGCGGCCGGAGAGGGAACCTACCGGCGGGGAAGCCCAACGCCACGACCGCGCGTCGTGAGACGGCGGGGCCGACTCAATCCGGGAGATGCCTCGGCTCCCCGCTCGGCGTCACCACGAGCAGCGTCCGTGATCCACTGCGAAAGCGCCCGTGGATCGCCACCGGGGATCCGCGCTCGACGAGGCCGAGGCGATCTTCGGGCACGACGATCGCGCGGCCGCCTCGGCGCACGAAGTCCTTCACCGCGTCCGAATCGTCGAGGGTGCGAACGGGCCGGCCGCCGTAGTAGAGCAGTCCGCCGACCAACGTCGCCTTGGACGCCAGGCCGACCGCCTCTCCGGGAGGCGTCAACGCGGCGGCGCTGATGGCGACCGGCCGGGGTGACTTCGCGGCGTCGAGGGCCGGAAAGGCGACCGTGAAGGTGATGACCTCCGCCGCCAGCACGGCGGCGGCGACGACGACGACCCGTGTGATGCCGGGATCCGGCCGCGTTGCCGCGCGCTGCCAGGCGAGCAACGCCAGTGTCGCAGCGGTGGCCAGGAGGACTCCATAACGCAGCGGCAGGTCGACACCCGCGGCCGCGGCCGGGATCGTCGCCGCGACGGCGACCAGCGGCAGCGCGCACGCCGTTGCGGCCAGGGCGCGCCGGAGTCCGATCGGCATGTTTCGTCCGCCGCCCAGCACGTCGCGGACCGCGTCGGCACACAGCAGCGCCGCCGCGGGAAACGCGGGCAACAAGTAGAGCCCGCGCTTTCCCGCAGAGAGCGTGAAGAAGGCGAAGCTCACGCCGATCCACAGCAGCAGGAAGCGCCAGGCGCGGCGCCGCTCCGGGTCGCCATCGGGTCGGAAGACCCGCCGCACCGCCACCTGGGCCACGAGCGGCCACAGCAGCGTCCACGGCAGGAAGCTGACGGGGAACTGGTAGAGGAAGTACCAGAAGGGCCGCGCGTGCGATGTGCCCGCGAGGTAGCGGCCGAAGAGGTTGACGCCGACCGCGTCCGAGAGGGTTCCTTCGGGTGCCAGGGCGAGGGCGGCGACGGTCCACACCAGGCCGGGTCCGAGGGAGAGGGCGAGCGCCCAGGGTGGGGCGAGGTCGCGCAGCGCGCGCAGGCGGTGCTCGCTGGCCAGGGTGGCCGTGATGACGAGGACGGGAACCAAGAATCCCACCGGTCCCTTCGTGAGCACCGCGAGGCCCAAGGCCCCGTGAAGCACGGCGAGATCCAATCGCCGGCGCTCTTGACCGCGGACGAGGCGCCAGAACGCGACGAGTGCGAGCGTCTCGAAGAGCGTCAACATCACGTCGAGCTGGGCGCGACGCGCGCGGTGGATGAATTCGAACGCCGAAAGCAGCACGGCACCGCCGAGCCAGCCCGGGGTCGGGCCGAGAAGCCGTGCGCCGAAACCCGCGAGCAGCAGCACCGTCGCGAGCCCACACAGGGCCGACGGCAGCCGTGCGACCGTTTCGGTGACGGCTCCGCACGGTGCGCCGAGGATCGCGGCGGCCCAGAAGTACAGCGGAGGCTTCTGCGTATACGCGTCGCCGTTCAGGTGGAGCAGGGCGAGCCCCGAGACGCCGTGTCGAAACGAGCGAAGCTCCTCGGCGACCGCGGCGTAGCGCGGCTCGTCGGGCGCCCACAGGTCCGTCGCGCCGAGGCCGAAGAGCAGCGCGCAGGCCGCGGCCACTGCGAGACAGGCGATCGGTCGTGCTGCCGTGCGCACGCGGCTCGTCTCCCTTCGGCTTTGGCGCCGGCCGCCGGCCTGCGCGACCCGCCCGCGTTCCGAGATCGGGTTCGACGCGGAACGAATTCAGAGTACCCTGGAGTCGCCGCGGGCCAAGGGCGACGCATCTGCCCGGGGCCGCGCAACGTGCGGAGGGTGCTGAACCATGGGGGACACTCCGTTCCTGTCGGTCGTCGTGCCGATCTACAACGAGGAGGAGTCTCTCGACGCGCTGGTTCGCGAGCTCGACGCGGCGTTGACGTCGGTGGACGGGGGTGTGGAGATCATCCTCGTCGACGACGGCAGCACCGACGGCGGCCTCGTGCGGATGCGCGCGATCTCGGGGAAGGACAGCCGGGTACGGGTGCTCGCCCTCGACCGCAACCACGGGCAGAGCACCGCCCTCGACGCCGGCGTTCGCGCCGCGCGGGGGGAGGTCACGGCGATCGTGGACGGCGACCTCCAGAACGACCCCGCCGACCTCCCGCGGCTTCTCGCCCTCCTCGATCACGCCGACGTGGTGAACGGCGTTCGGGTCTTGCGGCGCGACAGCTGGGCCCGGCGCGCCGGCTCCCGCCTGGCCAACGGCTTTCGCAACTGGGCCACCAGCGAGTCCGTGACCGACGTCGGATGCTCGCTGCGGGTCGTCCGCACCGCCTATCTGCAGCGCGTCCCGCTGCACCGCGGCATGCACCGCTTCCTGCCGACGTTGCTGCGGATGGAGGGCGCGCGGGTGGTCGAGATCCCCGTGTCGCACCGACCGCGGCGTTACGGACGCTCGAAGTACGGTCATCTCGACCGCCTGGCCGCCGGGCTCATCGACGTCTGGGCCGTCCGCTGGATGCAGAGCCGGCACGAGCCGTATTCCGTCGAGGAGCAGTCCCCGACGCGGTGAGCGCCCCGCCGGCGTGGCGCCTGGCGCGGCAGGCGATCTGCCGCTTCCCGAGATCCGGCGGCGGTCCGGCCGAATCGGGCTACACTCTCGGGGTCATGAGGCGTATCACCAAGATGCTCGCGGCGGTCGGGATGGGGCTGGCCCTGCTGGTCTCCGCCGCACCGGTGATGTCCGCGACGACCGAGCCCCCGCCGGAGGAGCCCTCCAAAGGGCTGCGGGCGGCGACCGAGCCCTACGATTCCGGGTATTCAGGGCATCCTCTCCGCATTGCGGCCTACGTGGTGCACCCGATCGGGGTCATCCTCGACACCCTGGTCCTGCGGCCCATCTGGTGGATCGGCTCCCACGAGCCGTTCTATACGCTGTTCGGTCGCACCGACTGAAGCGGGGGCTCTCCCCACCACCAGACGTCGACTTTTCCTTGTTGGACACAACCGGCGTCGGTATGATTATTGCTTGTGAAAACTTGCATCCGGGTGGGTCTCGCGCGCAACCGCGCTCCCCGCGTCCGCGGGTTCGCCGCGGCCGGGACGATCGCCCTGCTGTTCGCGCTGCCCGCCGTCGCGGACGGCACGGCCCGTTCCGAGGACAGCGGATCTCCGGAGCTGCGCGCCACGGGAATGACCTTCGTCGGCAGCCGCGACGCGACCAGTGAGCTGGTGCTGCGGGCGGACACCACCACCTTCCGCCCGGACCGCGACTTTGCGCACCTCGAGGCGGTCCACGCCATCTTCAGCGACGACGAAGACGGCGACAGCTTCGAGATGACGTGTGCCCGGGCGGAGCTCGATCTCGAGACGAACAACTTCCGTGCCGAAGGCAACGTCCACGGCGCGACCGCGGACGGCCAGAACTACTCGGCCCCGTGGGTCGAGTACGACCACGAGGCGGGCCTGCTCCACACCGACGCGCCGGTCTCCATGTTCGACGAGACCGGCACTTACCGGGGGGACGGCTTCCGCTACCACGTGCGCGAGCGGAAGTTCCAGCTGCTCGGCAACGTGTTGGTCGAGCAGGGACGGTGAGTCGCCTGGCCTGGTCGTTCGCGGTGGCCTTGCTGGGTGTCGCCACCGCACAGGCCACCGAGGACGACGCCGGTGCCTCGGCCGCGGCGGCGAGCCTCACCATCGCCGTGGCCTCCTTCGAGCGCAACGCGCCGCCAGGCGTCCGCGTCCCCGAGATCGACCTGCTGCTCGCCGACCGCATCGGCACCCGCGGCGGTCGCCGACTCGTGGGGCCCGCCGCGTTCGCGGCC
>JBHHVG010000130.1:0-7688 GCA_046754165.1 Myxococcota bacterium | reverse complement strand
CTCCCGAGCGAGGTCCTCACCCTTGGCGAGCTCTTCCAGAACACCCACCACAAGCGCGGCATGTCGCCGGACTTCGCAGTGCGTTGGTTCGAGATCGACCCGGCCTACGCCGCCATCCGTCTGTTCGCCGCCCTCGGCATCATCCAGGTCCCACAGCGCACCGACCTGAACGACCGTGTCGGAACGGCGGCCCCGGAGCCCGCGGCCTGAGAGGCCGCTCGCCGCTGCGGCCAGGCCGCTGACGGTTCCTCCGACCCGTGGAGACCTCCGCCCTGGTCCGGATCGCGCCGGCGCCCCCCGCCGATCGCGGCTTCGACGCCGACGCGCTGGCGAGCGCCGCCGGCGCAGGATCCTCGGGGCCGCGCGTCGCGGTCGGCGGCGAGATCGCCCCCGAACTCGCCCTCGACTGGTGGCTGCACGCCGTGGCGCTGCCGGGCTTCGCCGTCCACCGCGGAGATCGCGTGGAGGACGCCCCGGCGGATCGCGGCGGCATGGGGACGACCCTGGCGTGTCTGCTGCCGCGCCGCGACTCCGCAGATCGCGACGAGCCGTGACCGCCCCCGTCCGCGGAGCGAGAGGGCGAGCCGGCGGTCTCGCTGGCCGGCCGGTAGAACGTGTTCTAGGATGATCCGCCGGGCCCGGCCCCCGGAGGAGACCCCATGCCCAACGCCGACCCCGACGAGATCCTCTCGGCGCCCCACGTTCTCGCCTACGACTACCGGCGCTCCGTCGGGCCGGTTCTCGGCCGCTTCTTCACCGCCCTGCGCGACCGGAGCCTGATCGGCAGCGTCACCGCGGACGGCCGCGTGCTGGTGCCTCCCATGGAGTACGACCCGGAGACCGGCGAAGCCCTGGACCAATTCGCGGACGTGGGCCCCGGCGGCGTCGTCACCACCTGGGCCTGGGTGAACGAGCCGATGCGGACGCACCCGTTCGACCGGCCCTTCGCCTTCGCCCTGATCCAGCTCGACGGCGCCTCGTCCGGGCTGCTCCACATCGTCGATGCGGGGGACGAGACGCGCATGCGCACCGGCATGCGGGTCACTCCCCGCTGGGCGGCCGAGACCGTCGGCTCGATCCTCGACATCGCCTGCTTCCTGCCAGAGGACGCCCCGTGAGCGACCCGCGCAAGCCCATCACCTCCATCGTCACCCCGACCCGCCTGGAGTACGACTTCACGGCGGGCTTCGCGTCCTCGCGTTTTCTGCGCGGGATGCAGGAGGGCCGGATCCTCGGCCAACGATGCCCGCAGTGCACCAAGGTCTACGTCCCGACGCGCGGCTCGTGTCCGCGCTGTGGTGTTCCGACCCAGGAGGAGGTCGAGATCTCGGGCAAGGGAACCGTGACGACCTACTGCATCGTGCGGGTCCCCTCCGAGAACATCGACCTCGAGCTGCCCTACACGGCGGCCCACATCCTGCTCGACGGGGCAGACCTCCCGTTCTTCGCGCTGATCCAGGAGTGCGAGGCCGCCGAGGTGCGGATGGGCATGCGCGTCGAGGCGGTGTGGGCGCCGGTGGAGGAATGGGGCGCCACCCTCGAGAACATCCGCTACTTCCGCCCGATCGACGAGCCCGACGTCCCCTACGACGATTTCAAGGAGCACCTGTGATGCGCGACGTCGCGATCGTCTCCTTCGCGCAGGCTCCCAACATCCGCAGGGAAAACCGTCGCAACGAGGTCGAGATGTTGATCCCCGTGGTGAAGGAAGCCACGGAGAAGTCGGGCATCGCCCGGGAGAACATCGGCTTCACCTGCTCGGGCAGCAGCGACTATCTAGCGGGACAGTCCTTCTCGTTCGTGATGGCCGTCGATTCTCTCGGCGCGTGGCCTCCGATCGCCGAGTCGCATGTCGAGATGGACGGTGCCTGGGCGCTGTACGAGGCCTGGCTGAAGATCCAGTGCGGCGAGGCCGAGTCGGCGCTGGTCTTCAGCTTCGGGCGCTCGTCGCCGGGCAGGCTGCGCGAGACCCTCACCCTCCAGCTCGACCCCTACACCTTGGGTCCCCTCGCCGCCGACCCCGTGTCCCTGGCCGCGCTCCAGGCACGGGTGCTACTCGAGAGCACTGACCACACCGAAGCGGAGATGGCCGACGTCGCCGCGCGCAGCCGCCGCGACGCCCGGAGCAACGACTTCGCGCAGATCAAGGGAGACTTCGACCCCACCGAGCTGCTGTCCGCGCCCTACTTCGTGTCGCCGCTTCGCGTGCACGACTGCCCGCCGATCTCCGACGGTGCCGCGGCCATGGTGCTCGCCGCCGGCCCGCTAGCGAGGAAGGTGTGCGACCGACCCGCCTGGATCCGCGGCATCGACCACCGGGTCGAATCCCACCAGCCCGGCCTGCGCGATCTCAGCCAGTCGCCGTCGACGAAGCTGGCCGGAGAGAAGGCCGGCATCGACGCGGCCCGGATCGAAGTCGCCGAGCTCCACGCGCCGTTCAGCCACCAGGAGCTGATCCTGAAGGACGCCCTCGGGCTCGGCGAGAGCGTGACGATCAACCCTTCCGGCGGCGCCCTCGCCGCCAACTCGATCATGGTGGCCGGTCTGACACGCATCGGCGAGGCCGCCAACCAGCTCCGGGAAGGAAAGGCCCAGTGCGCGCTCGCACACGCGACGTCGGGCCCCTGCCTGCAGCAGAATCTCGTGTGCGTGCTGGAGGGGCCGTGATGGCCGAGCACTGCGCCGTCATCGGAGTGGGTCAGACGAAGCACGACGCCAAGCGCATCGACGTGTCGCAGTTCGGGTTGGTGCGCGAGGCGGCGCAGCGCGCTCTCGACGACGCGGGCCTCCGCTACCAGGACATCGACGCTGTGGTGATCGGCAAGGCCCCGGACATGTTCGAGGGCGTGATGATGCCCGAGCTGATGCTCGCCGATGCGCTGGGCGCGGCCGGCAAGCCCATGCTCCGCGTCCACACGGCGGGAAGCGTCGGAGGCGCGACGGCGATCGTCGCCGCCAGCCTGGTCCAGGCGGGGGTCCACGACCGCGTCCTCACTGTCTCCTACGAGAAGCAAAGCGAGAGCAACGCCATGTGGGCGCTGTCCATCAAGGTCCCCTTCCAGCAGGGCATGGTGGCCGGCGCCGGCGGCTACTTCGCGCCGCTGATTCGCGCCTACATCAAGCGCTCCGGCGCCCCCGACGACACCGGCATCCGCGTCGCGCTGAAGGACCGCCTGAACGCGCTCAAGAATCCGTACGCGCACCTGAGGCTCGAGAACGTCGATTTCGATCAGATCGCGAACTCGCCCATGCTCTGGGATCCGATCCGATACCTCGAGACCTGCCCGTCGTCAGACGGCGCCTGTGCCATCGTTCTGGGCTCAGAGAAGGCCGCGAAGCGGGCGCCGAACAAGCCGGCGTGGGTCCACGCCACCGCCATGCGAACGGAGCCGACGATGTTCGCGGGCCGCGACCAGGTGAATCCGCGCGCGGGACGGGACTGCGCGAAGTACCTCTACAAGAAAGCCGGCATCGACGATCCGCGGCGGGACATCGACTGCTGCGAGATCTACGTACCCTTCAGCTGGTTCGAACCGATGTGGATGGAGAACCTGCACTTCACGCCCGAGGGGAAGGGCTGGAAGATGACCTACGACGGCGCAACCGCGATGGACGGCGACCTGCCGGTCAACATGTCCGGGGGCGTGCTGTCGTCGAACCCGATCGGCGCCTCCGGAATGCTGCGTTTCGCCGAGGTTGCGAACCAGATCCGCGGACGTGCCGGTGAGCACCAGATCGACGGGGCGAAGAAGGGCCTCGGCCACGCCTACGGCGGCGGCTCCCAGTTCTTCTCCATGTGGGTGGTCGGCGACCAGCCCCTGTAGCACGGCGATCGCCGCGCTCAGACCCCTTCGATCGAGATGGCCTGGCGCGGACAGAGCCGCACCGCTTCCTCGACCTTGCCCTGGAGATCCTGTGGCGGGCTCTCGACGAGGACGGTCAGCGTGTCGTCGTCTTCGACGCGGAAGCACTCGGGACAGGTGTTCATGCACACCGCGTTTGCTTCACACAGGTCGTAGTCGACCACGATCTTCATCGAACTTACTCCTCAATGACCCGGTGAGAGGGTGGAGCCGTGCCCTAATTGTACTCGATCACCGAGCGGATGACCTCGCCGTTCAGCATCGCGGCGAACGCCTCGTTGATCTCGCTGAGGTCGATCCGACGGGTGATCATGCCCTCGAGGTCGAGCTTTCCGTCGTGCCACAGGTCGAGCATGCGCTGGAAATCCGTGTTGACGTCGGCGGAGCCGTAGAAGCTCCCGAGGATCTTCCTCTCCCTCATGAAGACGTCATGAACGTTGAGCTCGACCGACTGGTCCTGTGCCGCCATCCCGATCATGACGGTGACGCCGCCGCGCCGCGTGTAGTCGAGCGCGGTCTGGAAGGTCTTCGCCGTGCCGACGGCTTCGAAGCTGTAGTCGAAGCCTCGGCCCTCGGTCAGGTTCGCCTTGAGATCGTCGAGCGCCTCGGGCTTGACCGCGTGCGTGGCGCCGAACTTCTTTGCCCACTCGAGCTTCTGTTCGACCATGTCGACTGCGACGATGATCTCGGCGCCGGCCGCCTTGGCGCCCATGATCGTGCTGATCCCGATGCCGCCGCAACCGATCACCACACAAGCGGATCCCGGCGTCACCTTGGCTGTGTTGAGCGCCGCTCCGACGCCCGTCATCACGCCGCAACCGATCAGCGAAGCCACGTCGAGGGGCGTATCCTTGCTGACCTTGATGGTCGCGACGCCCTGGACCACCGTTTCTTCCGCAAACGTCGCGGTACCGGGGCCCTGGAAGATCACGTCGTTCCCCAGCTTGAAGTGCGGAGAGCCGGCCGCACGCGCCATGCCCGTCATGCAGAGGTGCGCCTCGTGGTGATTGCAGAAGAAGCAAGTCCCGCACGGCGGAACCCAGGAGATGATGACGCTGTCGCCGGGAGCCACGTGCTCGACGCCCTCGCCGACCTGAAGGATCTCGCCCGCCCCCTCGTGGCCGATGATCGAGGGCAGCGGAATCGGCATGGTTCCATTCTGGAACGAGACGTCCGAGTGACAGACCCCGCTCGCGACCATGCGCACCCGAACCTCTCCCGGCCCGGCATCGGACAGCTCGAAGTCGTCGCGAATCTCGAGATCCTTGTTGAGTTCCGTCAGCAACGCAGCTCGAATACCCACGGCGTTTCCCCTTGCCCGAAGTGGAATCCGCTTCGATTCAAACACGTTCCACGATCAGCGGCAAGGGAGGCGCGCGCGGCCCACGGCCGTGCAGATCGAGAAGATCGGCCGCGTACTGGCGGGGTCGTACCGCTCACCCAGCGTCGTCGCGCAGCATCAGCTCCGCCGCCGCGCGCGTCTGCTCGACGATCCCCGCCTGGCCGTAGAGCCCGCCGGACCAGCCGACCAGCGACGCGAACCAGACCATCTGGAGAGAACGCGCGATCGCCTCCTCTCGCGCCGTGGCTGGCGCCGCCCCTCCCGACCGCTCGCCTCGGAGCGCCCCGGTGATGAACTCACAGCCGCGGTCGTGAAACGCCGCCATCTTCTGGGTGAGCTCCGGATCCGCGGTGGCGATCGCGCGAATCATGGCTCGCGCGAGATTCGGCCGGCGGCACAGGGCGCGGGTCGTCCCCTGGAAGAAGGTCATCACGCGCTCGAACGGGGTGGCTCCGGCGGGCGGCCGCCGCGCCAGCTTGCGCCCGTGGTCGTCGATCTCCTGCTCGAGCGCCGCGACCAGCAGATCCTCCTTGCTGCGAAAGCGCCGGTACAAGGTCCCGAGAGCGACGCCGGCATGGGACGCCACGTCGCGCAGCCGCACCGCCTCGAACCCGCCCTGCTCCGCCAGCTCGACCGCCGAGTCGAGGATGCGCCGCGCCCGCTCTTCCATGTCGCCATGGTAGAACACGTTTCACCAAGGGGTCGAGTCCGCAGCGCCGCAGGCGCGGATGACGGACACGGGCAGCGGTGACGCATCTTGCGCGGTCGCTGCCGAAAGGCGCCTCGCTCGGGAGCCCGCGGTCCGATGTTCGCCTGCGGGGATCCACGCCGAGCCGCGATGACGCGGCGCGGCCGGCACCTCACCGGCAACTCGGTCCGTCGGAGTTCCTTCGGTGGAAGTTTTCTTCCCTGCCGGCGCGACCGGAGGGATTCGTTTGCCCGAAATTGCGCACCGGACGCCCCGACACTCCGCGACGCGGTGTTTCTGCTGATGGCACACCTCTTGCTCTTCAACTGTTCGGAGGAGGAGACACAGGCCGGCCGGAGGTCAGGCGATGACGCGACGCAGAATCACGAGATCGGCCATCCCGTTCGCAGCGGCGATCGCTCTGCTGCTCGCGGTCACGGTCCCCGCCTCCGCCGAAGCCCCGGACGCCAAGACCGCCGTCAAGACCGACCTGACCCCCGTGAGCCTGCTGACCCGCGAGGGCGAGATCGACACCGCGGACCACCGTTTCAGCTCGAACTTCCATTTCCACGAGAAGAGCGGACTGGCCTACACGCGGCACCTGAAGGTCTCCGACAAGCCGATCGTCTTCGGCCTCCAGGGTCCGGTGCTGCGCGACCAGAAGGCCCTGGGCCTGCGCTTCAAGATCCGCTTCTAGCACGCGGCCAGACGACCCCAGACCGAGCCATCTGCGGGGTTCTTCAGCAGCCCCCCCAGCGCTCCCGGCCGCCCGTCGCCCGCTGTGGTGACGCCCCGCTCTGCGCAGGTACTCTCGCGACGCGGTCGTCGCTCACGAGGAGCCGCCATGCCGGACCTGAGCCTGCACGAGGCGATGTACACGCTGCGCGCGATGCGGCGATTGAAGCCCGACCCGGTCTCCGAGGAGGATCTCCGCTACCTCGTCGACGCGGCCACCATGGCGCCGACCGCGACGAATGCCCAGACCTGGGCGTTCGTCGTGATCACCGACTCCTTGCAGCGGCGAGCCATCGGAGAGATCTACCGGGAGATCGGACGCCGCCTGATTCGCGACGAAGCCCTGGCCGGCGGACAGCTCTCGGACAAGGCCGCCAAGGTCTATCACAATGCGATGATCCTGGTGGAGGGCATGGTCGACGTCCCGGCACAGATCCTGATCGCAGCGCGCGGCAAGCACCCGACGGATCCCATCCAGGCGGCCGCCTACTACGGCTCCATCTATCCCGCGGTCCAGAACCTGATGCTGGCGGCGCGCTCCCGGGGGCTCGGAGCGACGCTCACGACGCTGCACAAGGCCCGGGAACGCGACGTCAAGGCCGTGCTCTCCATCCCGGACGACTACGAGACCATTGCCCTGATCCCGGTCGGCGTGCCAGTGGGCCGCTGGGGCCGGCCCCTGCGGCGTCCCTCCCGCGAAGTCACGCACTGGGATCGCTGGGGCGGGTCCGGGCCGGTGGGGCGCTAGCGCCCGCGACAGCACCTGGCCGGCAGTCCGGGTGCTCGCGCCTTTGCCGGCGCGGAATCTATGCCATGATCGAGGCGTGGGCAGCCTGCTTCTTCTCTTCATTCTCGTGCCGGCGATCGAGCTGGCGCTGCTGATCGAGGTCGGTGCTCGAATCGGAACCGCGGCCACACTCGCGATCATCGTCATGACGGGCGTCGTGGGGGCGGCACTGGCGCGGCAGCAGGGCCTCCGCACCATCGGAACCATCCAGGGCGACCTGGCACGGGGTGAGCTCCCGGCAGGGGCCCTGGTCGACGGGGCCATCCTCCTGGC
>JBHHVG010000129.1:0-7788 GCA_046754165.1 Myxococcota bacterium | reverse complement strand
GCGAACCCTCCTGTGGTCCGGTGACGTCCGGGGCGAGGCGGACGCTCGCCCCGGACGTTCGGACGCGCTGCAGCGGGTTCACCCGAGGCCGCTGCTGCGCTGGGCGGGCTACTGCAGCAACGACAGCGCCGCCTGCTGCGAGACGTTGGCCTGAGCCAGGACTGCGACGCCGGCCTGTTGCAGCACCTGCAGCCGCGAGAGGTTCGCGGTCTCGACCGCCACGTCGACGTCGCGGATGCGCGACTCCGCCGCGGAGGAGTTCTCGACGGCGATGGACAGCGACCGGATCGTGGATTCGAGCCGGTTCTGGGCCGTGCCGAAGGAGCCGCGCTGCGACGCCACCGTGGAGATCGCGGTGTCGAGCGTAGCGAGGGCCGACTGCGAAGTGGCCACGTCGGTGATCACCAGCGCGTTGATCGCGAGGCCCGTCGCCGTGGCATCGACGCCGCTCACGGCGATCACGTCGTTGGCCGTGTTGTTCACGCCCACCTGGAACGAGATGGAGGCCGTCGAATCGTTGATGATCGTTGTGCCGTTGAACTCGGTCACGTTCGCGAGGCGCGTGATCTCGGCGGACAGATCCTGGAACTCCGCGTTCAGCGTGGCCCGCTCGGCGGTGCCCAGCGTTCCGTTGGCGGACTGGATGGCCAGCTCGCGCATGCGGATCAGGTTGCCGCTGGTCTCGTTGAGAGCACCCTCGGCGACCTGCAGCATCGAAATGCCATCGAGGCCGTTTCGCTGGGCCTGGATCAAGCTGCGAATCTCCGCCCGGAAGCCCTCGGACAGGGCCAGACCGGCCGCGTCGTCACTGGCGCGCGTGATGCGCAGACCAGACGACAGCCGCTCGAGCGATCGGTTCAAGCTGGACGTGGTGTTCAGCAGGTTGCGCTGCGCGTTCAGCGCTGCAACGTTCGTGTTGACTCGAAAACCCATGTTTCCTCCTTGAAGGGCGAGGCCTGCCAATCCGTGGCAGACCCGCTCGTTGTGCGCAATCCGCCGGTCTCGACCGATCCGCTGTGAAGGAACCCCCGAGTCCTCGGCACACGCCGCGGCGATCGAAGATCGTCCCTCCCTGACGTCGCCCACACTGCAAACGGAGTGCCATCGCCGCGACGCCACCGGGGGCGCGTCGGAGGAGACCGTGTCTTCCGTGGCGTTTGCAGAGCGCAGCTGCAGACCAGTTGCCGGCTGCGGAGGAGAGCTCCCGGCGCGGCGGCCGGCCGAATCCTTTCAGATTGAGATTCCCTGCGCGTCGTGAAACGTCACCGGCGCAGGAGAAGGCCCCACGCAGGGCACGCTTCTTGCTGCGCAATGAGGGCATGACGAGCGAGCTCTCCAGCCTGTACACACATGCCGATTCGGAGCGGGTCGCCGTTCGGCTCACCCGATTCGACGAGCAAGAGCGACTGCTGCGCTGGCTCGACGAGGGTCTCCGCAACGGACGGCACGGCCGCCTCGCGGCCGAGTACGGCTCGGTACTCGGCGAGCGCGGGGCGACCCTCCAGGTGGTCGCGACGGCCGATGGACGCTTCGTCTCGCATACGATGGCCCGAAGAATCGACGTGCACGCGGCCGGCATCAGAGCGCACATCGGCATGATCGGCCTCGTCTACACCGACCCGGCGTTTCGGCGTCGCGGTCTCGCGGCCCGCTGCATCCGCGTCTGCGAAGAGCTGCTCGCGGGCCAGGGCGCCGCCCTCGTCGCCCTCTGGAGCGACCGGCACGACTACTACGCACGCCTCGGCTACCACCTGCGCGGCGTCGAGCGCAGCTACACCATAGACGCCAACAGCTGTTCCCGCGCTCTCGAGGAACTGACCTTCGAGGGCGCCGTCACGGCGCCGGAGGCGGGCGACTGGGCCGCCCTCGCCGCGCTGTACCGCGCCAAGCCCTCGCGCGCCGAACGGGGGGCGGAGTACCTGCACTCGCTGGCGTCCGGTCCGGACTGCCGCCTGGTCGTGGCACGCCGCGGGGGACGAGCGGTGGCCTATGCCGCCTGCGGGCGCGGCGACGATTTTCCGGGAGTCGTGCACGAGTGGGCCGGCGAGCCGGGCGGTGTGGTGGCGTGTCTCGCCGCCCTGCTCGCGGGTCGCGAGCAGCTGGGCTGGCTGACGGGCCCGGGCGACGACGCGCCGGAGCCCGCGCTGCGAGCCGCCGGCGCGACGTTCGTCGAGGGGGGCTTCGCCCTGACGAAGCCGCTGCGGCCCGAGGCGCTGTGGCGCGGACTGGTGCAGAGCGAGCCGTCCCTGCGATCCACCCGGCTGGCGCGGGTCGCTGACGGCTTTCTCCTCGACGGTCCACGGGGAGCCCGCGTCCTCGCGGCCGAAGAGGTGGATCGCCTGCTGCTCGGCCCCGGCGAGTCCGAGGCCATTCTCGCCGTGCTACCGCAGAGCCAGCGCCGGTTGCTCGCGTCCCGGCTGCCCTGGCCCCTGTTCATATGGGGCTTCGACTCGATCTGAGCCCGGCGCCACCGGGGCCGCTACTTGTGCGGCACGATCTCGTGGGTAGACCAGCCGCCGCGTTCGAGGATCGCCTGCACGCCGCGGCGGTTGCGGGCGTTCACGACCACCGGCGCGGCCAGGTTGAGGCAGAGCGCACCATCCTCGATGCGGCCGATCGCCAGCAGGTCGAGCTCGTCATCGTCGCCGGCGCCCAGCGCGCGCAGGTGGGCGGGCTCGAGCTCGGGCCGGTAGTTCGGAAAGAACAGCCGCGGATCGGCGACCAGCAAGGCGAGCTCCGGCCGCTCCACGGAAAGGAGCCACCCGAACGGCGACTCGCGATCGTGCTGAACCACGGCGAATCGCCGCAGCTCGGCAAAACCCGGAAGCCCGTCGAAGTCGATGAGCTGTGCCTCGGTCAGCTCTACCCGTCCGAGTCTCGGACTCGTGATTGCCAGCGGTCCCCCTGCCGTCACCTGCGTTCCTCCTCATCTCTTCCACCGCCGACGTCGAGCTGCGCCAGCGCGGTCAGCTTCTGCGGATCGTTCTTCATGGCCTCGCGATTCGCCTGGGCGATGCGCTGATAGACCTCCTCGCGATGGATGACGACGTCGTCCGGCGCGTCGATCGCGAGGCGCACCTGGCCGCCCTGCGCGGCGACCACCTGGAGTCGGATGCGCGACCCGATGCGAAGGGCCTCACCGTTCTTGCGCGAGAGAACGAGCACGGCTCACCTCAGGAAATCGAGGAGTGTGGGCTGGATGATGCGCGCTGCGACGGCTAGCGAACCTTCGAGGACCTTCTCCTCCCGGACCAGTTCCGATAGGACGCGGATCGAATCGGCGTCCTGCACCTCCGAAAGGCGAGCGGCGAGCTGTACCTCGCGCCGTGCGAGGGTGTCGCGCTGGGCGTCGAGGCGGGCGCTCCGTCCGCCCAGCCGCGCCGTCTCTTCGGAGATCTGGTCCTGGGCCGCGTCGAGCCGCGCCGTCACGGCCGCCACCGCAGCCTGATCGTCTGCCTGCAGCGCGTCTCGCAGGTCCGCGAGGACCTCGAAGAGATCCTCCCGCCCTGCGTCCGGCGAACCGTCGCCATCGGCGTCGCCTTGGAAGACGCGCTGGCCGTTCAGTGTTGCGCGCAGTCGCACGCCTGTGTCGATCTCTATCTCCACCTCGCTCGTGTCGCCCGCGAAGGACACGCTTGGCGCGGGCAGACCGTCCACGAACGGCCCGGACGCCACGAAAGGCACCGTCGCCGAGGCAAACCCCGCGAATACATGGGCCCCGCCGCTCTGCGTGTTGCCCGCGGCGACCAGACGTCCGTGAAGGCCCTCGATCTCCGAGGCGATCTGTCGGCGCGCAGCCAGATCGAGCGTGCCATTCGCCCCCTGGACGGCGAGCTCCCGCGCCCGGATGAGCACGTCGGTCACCTCGAACAAGGCATCCTCCGACGCGCGCAGGCGCAGGTCCGCCTGGCCGATGTTGCGGGCGACCTGGGCCGTCGCGTCGAGACGATTCCGCAGCGCCGCCGCTTCGCCGGAACCGGCGGGATCGTCCGAGGGGCGGTTGATGCGCAGCCCGCTCGACGCTTGTTCCTGGACGCGCGCCAGGCGCAGCCGCGTGCGGTCTACGCCCGCGAGCATCTGCCGCTGCAACATCATTTGAGTGACTCGAGTGACCATGAGACGGCCCCCTGCGGCTCAGATCATCGCCACGACGTCTTGGAGCAATCGGTCGACCACACTCAGAACTCGAGCGTTGGCCTGGAAGGCCGCCTGGAGCCGCACCAGGTTCGACATCTCTTCGTCCAGCGAAACTCCGGAGACCTGATCGCGCCGGCCCTCCAGCACCTCCAGCACGCGGTCGTGCTGATCCACGGCAGCGCTCAGGCCGTTGACCTGGTGCCCGATGTCCGCCACCACGGCGGCGGCGTGCTCCAGCAGCGTTCGGCTCGGTCCGCTGGGCGGACCGGGGGGATCGCCGGGCAGGGCGAGCGCGGAGGCGGTGTCCCGGAGCGCGGCCAGCGCGAGCGCGTTGCGGTTGTCGCCCGGCTCGGGCGTGAGACCCGCGGCGATCTTGTCCGGGTTGGCGGCGATCGCCGGGTCGAGGGCGACGTCCCTGGCCGCGTCCTCGACGGCGCCGAGCGGAACGAAGAAGTCGCCGGAGCTTCCGTCAAGGGCGACGCCCGCCGTCTGCACCGCGTTGACGCTGGTGACGAGGTTGTAGGCCAGCACGTCGAGCGACCGGATCGCGGCGGGCAGCAGCGTGTCTCGCGCGCGCAGGAGGCCGCCGAGCGATCCGGCGCCGATGTCCGCGGTGATGTCGAACTGGCTGGTGCCGTCGTCGAACGTCACCCGCGAGAAGGTGGGGTCGAACGGATTGGAGACATCCGGCGCCACGGCCAGGCCTAGCGCCGTCACGCCATCGACCGCGGTGAGACCGCTTGCGATCATGACGACGAGGTCGCCGTCGTCGCTCTCGAAGGTGCTCACGTCGATCAGTTGCGACAGCTCCCGAACCGCGTGGTCTCGCTGGTCGCGCAGATCGTTGGCGGGCCCCGTGACCTCCTGTCTCACGATCTCGCCGTTGAAGCCAGCGATCCGCTCCAGCAGCGAGTTGATCTCGGGCACCAGTTGCGTGATGCGGAGATCGACACGCTGCTGCTGATCCCGCAGCTGGCTGTCGAGGCTGTGAAACGTGTCGACCGCGGTCTGGGCGGCGGTCGCCACGCCCTGGCGCTCGACCGGCGCTCCCGGCGTCGTGGCGCTCGCGAGATCCGCGAACGCGGAGTACAGCTTCGACAGCGCTCCCGAGACTCCGCCGCCGAGCTGTTCGTTCAGGAGCTCCTCCACGGCGCTCAGCACCTCGGCCTGCACGCGAACCGCGGATCCGGAGGAGTCCTCCCGCACCAGCTGCGCCTGCACGAAGTCGTCCGTGATGCGCTGGATCGTCAGCAGCTCCACGCCGGTCCCGATCACGCCAGCGCCCGTCGCGATGGCCGCCGCCGGCCCGAGGACCGATCGTTGCCGCGAGTAACCCGGCGTGTCGACGTTGGCGACGTTGTGAGCCGTGGTCTGGATGCTCGACTGGACGACGAACATCCCCCGGCTGGCGAGATCCAGAACTCCGAAAAGACCTGCCATGTCTCTTTCCCCTCAGGCCGAGCTTCGCAGCAGCCGCCCCGTCCGTGCGGGCGCCCTGGACCGGTCCTGCCCGTAGACGGGATGGTCCGGTCGCAGTCGACCCAGCAGCTCGAGCGTGGCGTCGACCCGTGTGAGCGCGTTGCCGGTGAAGGCGGTATTCAGTTCGACCAGCTCGCGCACCGCTCCCACCACTGCGACCAGGCGAGCGTGCGCGGCGCGAAGGTCCGCCGCCTCGTCGCCGAGCCGGTCGCAGATCTGAGAGAGGGTCGGACGACCCGGCAGCTCCAGCTTCGCTGCCAGCTCCGCGCCCACTTCGATGCGGCTCTCCTCCAGCAGCGCGCCCTCCTCCGCGAGCACCTCCTTGGCGCGCACGATTTCCTCGAGCCCCTCAGCGTCCAGCTCGACGAGACAGGCGTGCTCTCGTTGGAGCAGCCCGCGAAAATCACAGTAGAAGCGCTCTTCCGCGTCGAGAATCCGCGAAAGGCGCTGGAGCTCGTCACGAGCCGTCATCGAACCTCCTCTCCTGCGCTCTCCGTGACACGGGCAGCGCCCTCGAGGAGCCGGGCGATGCCGAAGCCCTCTCCGCGCGCGGCCAGGCGAGCGACCTCTTCGTACAGCTGCTCGCGGTACATCCGGCCGGCCGAGCCACCGTCGAGCAGGCTCTCACCGGACAACGGCCGGGTTCCGACGCGCATCATCGCACCGACCAGATAGCCTTCGAACTCGCGGGCGGCCTGCGCGAGATCCGGCACCGCGTCCGGCCGCGCGTTCCACGCCCGCGGCGCAGCTCCCATCGACATCACCGGGTCGGTCACATCAGCTCCAGGTCGGCGCTCAACGCGCCCGAGGCCTTGATCGCCTGCAGGATCGCGATCAGGTCGCGGGGCGTGACGCCCATGGAATTCAGGCCCTGGATCAGCTCGGCGATGCTCACCGAGCCGTCGACGAGCGAAAGGTTGCCCGACTGCTCGACCACCTCGGGGAAGGTGTTTTCGACGACCGTGGTTTCACCACTGCCGAAGGGTTGGGGCTGGGAAACCTGTCGGGATACGCCGATCGTCACCGAGAGGTTTCCGTGGGAGACAGCGACGGTGGAGATCCTCACGTCCGCTCCCATCACCACCGTACCGGTGCGCTCGTTGAGAACGACGCGGGCGCGCCTGTCGGGCTCTACGTCGACCGCTTCCACCTCGGCCATGAAGGCGACCACGTCATCTGCATGGGATTCGGGGACTGTCAGGCGCAGGGTTCCCGAATCGAGTGCCTCGGCTACCGGGGACCCGAAGTGCTGATTGATCGCCGTCTTCGCCCGGCGCGCCGTCGTGAAGTCGGGGCTTGACAGATTCACATCGAACTCGGCCCTTCCCTCGATGACGAAATCGAGCTCTCGCTCGACCGTGGCGCCGTTGGCGACCCGCCCGACGGTCGGGTGGTTCTTCTGGATGCTCGATCCCCCGCCTCCTCCGACGGAGAAGCCTCCGACGGAGATGGGGCCCTGGGCGATCGCGTAGACCCGATTGTCCGTCCCGAACATCGGGGTCATCAGCAGCGTCCCGCCCTCGAGACTGGTCGCGTCTCCGAGTGACGACACCACGGCGTCGAGTCGCGAGCCGATACGCGCGAATGGCGGCAGCATCGAGGTGAGCATCACCGCCGCCACGTTCTTCACCTTGACGTCCTCGGGATCGACTCCGATGCCCATCTTGGCGAGCAGGCTGGTGAGCGAGCGGACCGTGAACTCCGTGCCCTTCTTGTCACCGGTTCCGTTCAGGCCGACGACGATGCCGTAGCCGATGATCTGGTTGCCGCGGATGCCCTTGACCGAGCTGATGTCCTTGATGCGGATCGCTCCGGCAGACCCGGGCAGCAGGCACACCACGGCGAGCGCCGCGGCCGCGAAACCGAGCCGCAGCATCCGGGCGGAAACGAACCGCGAGTTCACAGCGGGTAGATCCAATCCAGTACCCTCGCGAGCCATCCGGGATGCTGCCTCTCGCCGATCACGCCGAAACCGTCGAGGCCGAGCTGCGCCTCGGCCAGGGAAGCGGACGCGACGGTGTTGTTGATGCTGATGTCCTCTTTGCGCACCAGGCCTTCCACCGTCAAGAATTGCTCTTCGTTGTTGACCAGCAGCGAGCGGCGGCCGCGGATGTGGAACACGCCGCCCGGAAGCACGTTCAGCACCCGGCAGGTGACCACCGCTCGAAAGCG
>JBHHVG010000128.1:0-7820 GCA_046754165.1 Myxococcota bacterium | reverse complement strand
CCCCCTTCCGCGGCGGTAATCGGTGCCCTGCATCAGCGCGGCTCATCGGCCTTCAGGGCGTCTCGATGAAGTGTTTCCGTGGCGGCGAGGCAGCGGATTTCACGGCTGCGAAGCGGGCCTCAGCCGTTTCCGTGGATCTGGAACTTTCGCATCAGCCGGTAGAGGGTCGTGCGGTCGACTCCGAGGCGGCGAGCCGTTTCGGTGCGCACGCCCTCCGCCTCGGACAGCACCTGGCGGATCCGGTCGGCCGCAGCGGCGTCCAGGAACTCCTGGAGTCCGGCACCGTCCGCTGCGGGCGACTCGGCTCCGGCGCCTTCGGGCTCGAGGAGCAGGTCGTCGATCTCGAGGCGTTCGGCCCGAGCGAGCACCACGCCGCGCTCCAGGGTGTTCTCGAGCTCGCGGGCGTTGCCCGGCCAGGAGTGGTGCGTGAGCCACTCCTCCACCTCCGGCGACCAGCCGACGATGCGGCGTTCGAGCCGCCCGGCGTGGAGCTCGAGGAAGTGGGTTGCCAGGGGAAGGATGTCTTCCGGGCGATCGCGCAGGGGTGGGATCTGGATCGGGATCACCGCCAGGCGGAAGTAGAGATCTTCGCGGAAGTCGCCGGTGGCGATCGCCTCGCGCAGATCCCGGTTGGTGGCCGCGACGATGCGCGTGTCGGCGGTTCGCTCTTCCCCGCCGCCGACGCGGCGGAAGGTCCGCTCCTGCAACACGCGCAGGATCTTGACCTGGAAGTCGGCGCTGATCTCGCCGATCTCGTCGAGGAAGAGCGTGCCTCCGTGAGCCCGTTCGAACAGACCCACTCGGGCCTGGTGGGCGCCGGTGAACGCACCCTTCTCGTGGCCGAAGATCTCGGACTCGAGCACTCCCTCGGCCAGGGCCTTGCAGTTCACCGCCACGAAGGGTCCGCCCACCCGGTCGCTGTAGTAGTGCACAGCGCGGGCGACGAGCTCCTTGCCGGTGCCGCTCTCTCCTGAAATCAAGACCGTCGCCGCGCTGCGAGCGGCGCGTCTGGCGAGGTCGAAGACCTCCCGGAGGCTGTCGCTCTCGGCAACCAGCGAGTCGAGCGAGTAGCGCTGTGCGACCTCGGCGCGCAGGTAGCGGTTCTCTCGCGTGAGCCGCGTGACATCGAGGGCTCGAGCGACCAGCGCCTTGAGCTCGACATTGTCGAAGGGCTTCTCCACGTAATCGAAAGCGCCGCAGCGGATCGCCTCGATGGCGGTGGGGATGCTGGCATGAGCTGTCATCAGGATCACCGGCAGATCGGCGTCGATGGCGCGCGCGCGCTTCAAGACCTCGACGCCGTCGATGTCTGGCATCTTGAGGTCGGTCAGCAGCAGATCGAAGGGCCGTTCCTCGAGAGCCTTCAGTGCGTCCGAGGCCGCGTTGAAGATCTCCACCTCGTACTCCTCGCGGCGCAGGACCATGCCGATGATCTCGGCCATGCGCTGTTCGTCGTCGAGCACGGCCAGTCGCGACTTCATGCGTAGCTCTCCGCCACTGCGCGGGGCGCCTCGAGGGGGATCCGCACGTGGAAGCAGGCGCCGTTGCCCCCGGGCCCTGCGCCGCGGCCCTGGACGACGGAGATGTCTCCGCCGTGTCGCTCGATGATGCGCGAGGTCATCGCCAGGCCGAGGCCGGTGCCCGCGGCCTTGGTCGTGAAGAAGGGCTCGAAAACGCGCAGGGCATCCTCTCTGGCGACACCCGGGCCATCGTCGGCGATCTCCACCTCGACGCCGTTCTCGGCGCTCCGCAGGCGCAGCGCGATCAGGCCGCCCTCCGGCAGGGCCTCGACGGAATTGGTGACCACGTCGAGGAAGGCCTGGGAGAGGAGGTTGGGGTCCGCCTCGATCTCCGGCAGCGGGCCCAGGGTCTCGCGCGCCACGCGGATGTTGCGTACTGCGAGCTCGCTGCCGGCAAGCTCGAGGGCCCGTTCGACGGCGTTTTCCACGGAAAGCTTGCACAGCCGCGGTTCCGTCGGACGCGCAAAGGCCAGGAGCGACGTGATCAAGCCGTTCAAGCGGTCGATCTCATCGCAGATGAACCGGCAGGCCTGCCACGACTCGTCGTCCCGATCGAAGCTCTCTTGCACCATGGAGGCGGATGCGCGGATCACGCCGAGGGGGTTGCGCACTTCGTGGGCGATGCCCGCGGCCAGGCGGCCGATGGCCGCGAGCTTCTCGTTCTGGCTGGCGATTCGGCGAGAGGCCATGAGGGCCTCGGCCTGCGCGCGGATGGTCTCGGCGTCCCGCCGCTCGCGAGCGCGCGCGTCGTGGAGGTAGCCGATTGCGTAGCCCAGCGCGGCGAAGCTGATGGCGAGGTAGGCCATCACGACGAGCGTGAGGTCGCGTCCGGATACGCTGAAATCGATTCCCAGATGGACGAAGAACAGCGTGTCGAGAACGCCGCTCCCGGCTCCCGCTGCGAGGCCCCACAGCCTGATGCGACTCGTCTTCATGGACCTTCCCGGCCGCGAACGGCAAACAAGCTAACACGGGGCTCAGCAAAGCCCATGCCAGGTTCCGGTGGGCTTGCCGTGGCTCCAGGGAACCCGGAGTGTCGCGGCGGTGCCGCACCCTGTTGCATGAGTGCAACGGGCCCCCACGGCGGCGCTACCCTGTGCGCGGCCCCGCGTTCCTGGTCTCGGAATCGGTCGGGGGAGCGGACGCAGTGGGACGGCTCGGGACGGTGTGTTGCTCGAAGGCGTCGAAGACCTGGAAGGTGAGAACGTGGAAGGCGCAGGGGTGACAGCCGGCTCCAACAAGGCGCTCGCGGCGGTCGCGTTGGGACTCGCCGTCCTCACGGTTGCCGTCTACCTGCCGGTTCTCGACAACGGCTTCGTCAAGTACGATGACGACCTCTACATCCTGAACAACTCCCACGTGAACCAGGGTCTCGGCGTCGACAGCGTGCGTTGGGCGTTCACGACCTTTCGCGGAGCCAACTGGTTTCCGCTGACATGGATCTCCTGGGCCACCGATTTCTCGATCTTCGGGCCCGACCCCCGAGGCTTCCACCTCACGAGCCTCGTGCTGCACGTCGCCAACGCGGTCCTGCTCTTGCTGGCACTCGCCCGTTTGACCGGCGCACCGTGGCGCAGCGCCTTCGTGGCCGCGGTTTTCGCCGTGCACCCGCTACACGTGGAATCCGTGGCGTGGGCCGCCGCTCGCACGGACGTTCTCAGCGGGCTGTTCGCGATGCTCGCGCTGCTCGCCTACGAGCGCAGCGTGCGGCGCGGCCGGGCCTTCCAGCCCGCGGTACTCCTCTTCCTGACCCTTGGCCTGATGTCGAAGCCGACGCTCGTCACCTGGCCCTTCGTGCTGCTGCTGCTCGACTTCTGGCCACTGGCGCGATTGACGCGCGAGGGCGCCCCGGGGCGCATCGACTTCGGGTGCCTCCGGCGCGCGGTATTCGAGAAGCTGCCACTCTTTGGTGTGGCGGCGATCGCTGGCGCCATCGCGTTTGCGTCCCAGAGTGAATGGGGGACGGTGCAGGCCCTGGATCGGCTCTCCCTGTGGGCGCGCATCGAGAACGCACTGATGTCCACTGTGCTGTATCTCGTCGACGCGTTCCGGCCCGTCGGGCTCACCGTGTTCTATCCGCACCCGGGTGATTCCATTCCGTTCTGGATGGCTGCGGCGGCGGGTGGTCTGCTGCTGTACCTGACGATGAGGGCGCTGCGCCTGTACCGAGAACATCCGGACGCGGTGGTCGGGTGGCTGTGGTTCATCGGGAGTCTCGTCCCGGTGATCGGCCTCGTTCAGGTGGGCCAGGCCGCCCGCGCGGATCGCTACATGTACCTGCCGCTGATCGGTCTCAGCCTGCCGCTCGCGTTCGCCGCCACTTCATTCGTGCGGCGCTGGCCATGGGCGCGCGGGGTCGCCGTCGCCGCGGCCGTCGGTGCACTCTCCGTGGCTGCGAATGCCCAGGTGCGCCGTTGGCACGACAGCATCACGCTGTTCCAGCACGCCAACGCCGTCACCGAAGACAATCACGTCGCCGACATCAACCTCGGCATTGCGTACTTCAACCGACAGCAATATCGCACGGCCGCGTTGCATCTGGAGCGCGCGCTGCGGGTGGCGCCGCATTCGGCCACGGCCGCCGGCGCGCTCGCGGACGTGCGCGTGGCCGAGAATCGCGCCGAGGAGGGGCTGCGGCTGTACCGGCGAGCGCGGCAATCGGAGCCGGACACGGTGCGCTGGCGCGAGGGCGAGGCAAATGCCCTCATCGAGCTCGGGCGCGCCGACGAGGCGCTTCCGATCTACGAGGCCCTGCTCGAAGACGGCCGAGAACGTGCGCATACCTACGCGGGCCACGCGTTGGCGCTGTCGAAGCTCGGCCGCGACGAGGAGGCGGTGGCGAGCTTCGAGCGGGCGCTCGCGATCAATCCGATGCTCGATCGAGTCCACGGAAACTTCGCCTTGACACTCATCGCGGTCGGCCGCGAACAGCAAGCCATTGCCCATTTCGAACGGGCGATCGAGCTGAACCCGCGCCTGGCCATCGTCCGGGCGCATTACGGCAACCTGCTGGCCGAGCGCCGCCAGTACCCACCCGCGCTCGTGCAATTGCAAGAGGCGGTGCGGCTCGAGCCCGCCAACCCGCAGTACCACACGGCCCTGGCCCTCGCCCTGGACGGTTCCGGAGACCGGCAGCAAGCGATCGTCCACCACCGCAAGGCGCTGACGCTGGATCCGCACGACGTCGCCTCCCTCTTCGGTCTCTCCCATGCGTTGCTGCTCGAGGGCCGGTCGCCGGAGGCCCTGCCGCTCGCCGAGGAGGCGGTGCGGGCGACGGGTCGCCGGGTTGCGCCGATCCTGTCGCTGCTTGCGGACATCCACGCTGCCGAGGGGAGCTACGACGCCGCCATCCGCCTCACCGAGGAGGCGATGGTTCTGGCGGAGGCCAGCGGAAATGCCCAGCACCAGAGGGTCTTCCGGATGCGGCTCGACGCCTACCGCGCGGGTCGCCGCTACTGAAGACCCCGCTGGGCGCGCTCAGCGCAGAGCGGCCTTGAGGAACCGCCCGGTGTGGGATCCCTTCGCGGCGGCGACGTCCTCCGGGGTGCCCTGGGCCAGGATCTGGCCGCCGCCCGGGCCGCCCTCGGGGCCGAGGTCGATGATCCAGTCTGCGGTCTTGATCACATCGAGGTTGTGTTCGATCACGATCACGGTGTTGCCCGAATCGACCAGCCGTCCGAGCACGTCGAGCAACTTGCCCGCGTCTTCGAAGTGCAGCCCGGTGGTCGGCTCGTCCAGCAGGTAGAGCGTGCGTCCCGTCGCGCGCTTCGCCAGCTCCCGGGCCAGCTTGATGCGCTGGGCCTCACCGCCGGAGAGGGTCGGCGACGCCTGGCCGAGGTGCAGGTAGTCGAGGCCGACGTCCGCCAGCAGCTCGAGGGGACCGACGATCTTGGGGTGAGCGGAGAAGAGATCGGCCGCCTCGCGGACGGTGAGATCGAGGACGTCGGCGATGGATCGCCGCTTGTAATTCACGCCGAGCGTCGCCTCGTTGAAGCGCTTGCCGGCGCACTCCTCGCAGCTCACGTAGACGTCCGGAAGGAAGTGCATCTCGATGCAGCGCATGCCGTCGCCGTGGCAGGCCTCGCAGCGGCCGCCCTTCACGTTGAAGGAGAAACGGCCGGGCTTGTACCCGTGGAGCCGGGACTCCGGTAGCTGGGCGAACAGGCGCCGGATCTCGTCGAAGACCTTGATGTAGGTGGCGGGATTGCTGCGGGGAGTGCGACCGATGGGGCGCTGGTCGATGCTGATGACCTTGTCGATCTGGTCGAGGCCGTCGATCCCGCGATGCCGCCCCGCTCGACGGGTCGAGGAGTGCAACGCGCGAGCCAGGCTGGGGTAGAGCAGGTCGTTGACGAGAGTCGACTTTCCGGCGCCGGAGACCCCCGTCACCGCTACCAGCACGCCGAGGGGAAACTCCACGTCGATGTTGTCGAGGTTGTTCTCGCTGGCCCCGTGGACCTTGATCCCGCCGGACGGCCGCCGCCGCCGCTTCGGAACCTCGATGCGCCGTCGCCCGGACAGGTACGCGCCGGTGATCGAATTGCGGTTTCGCTCGAGCGACTTCGGTGTTCCCGAATGGACGATGCGGCCTCCGGCAACGCCAGCGCCTGGGCCGAAATCGATGACGTGATCGGCGGCGCGAATCGTCTCCTCGTCGTGCTCCACGACGACGACGGTGTTTCCGATGTCGCGCATGCGCTCCAGGGTCGCGAGCAGCCGCTTGTTGTCTCGCTGATGGAGGCCGATGGACGGCTCGTCGAGGATGTAGATCACCCCCGTGAGCTCGGAGCCGACCTGACTCGCCAGCCGGATGCGCTGGGATTCGCCTCCGGAGAGGGACGGCCCCGAGCGGTCGAGAGAGAGGTAGCCGAGGCCCACGGACGAGAGGAAGTCGAGGCGCCCGCGGATCTCCTTCAGGACTTCGGCGGCGATCTGCTTGGCGGTGCCGTCCAGGCGGAGCTCGCGGAAGAAGGTAGAGGCCTCGACGACCGTGAAACGGGACACGTCGACGATGGTCGCGTCGCCAAGGCGCACGGCGGCGCTCTCGGGACGCAGACGCCGACCCTCGCAGGCCGAACAGGTGGCGCTCCCGAGAAACTGCGCGTACCAGCGCTTGGCTCGCTCCGACGTCGTCTGGGAGAAGCGCCGTTCGAGGCGCGGAAGGATGCCCTCCCATTCCTGGTCGAAGAAGCCCCTGCCGGTGCGCCCGGACCACTTGAACCGGAACGTGCGCCCCCCGGAGCCGTAGAGCAGCGCGTCGCGGTGGCGCTTGGGCAGGCGCGCCCAGGGCTTGTCCATGTCGACGCCGAGCTGGGCGCAGATCTGCCCGCGAAAGCCGTGCGCCCAGCCGGTCTTCTCGGAGACGTTGGCCCCCCAGGACTTCACGGCTCCCTCGTCGATCGAGAGGCTGTCGTCCGGAATGACCCGCTCGGGATCGATCTCGACCCGTGCACCCAGCCCGTTGCACTCGACGCACATGCCCTGCGGGCTGTTGAAGGAGAAGTTCTGCGGCGTCAGCTCCGGGAAGGAGTGTCCGCAGTCGGCGCAGGCCATGCTCTCGGAGAAGACGCGATCGCGGACCCCGGGCGTCGCGGCGATCAACATGCCCTGGCCGATCCCGAGGGCGGTCTCGACGCTTCCTGTGAGGCGGGCGCCGATGCCCCGCTTGACGACCAGCCGGTCGACCACGACCTCGACTGTGTGCTTGCGGCGCTTGTCCAGCGCCTCGATCTGCTCCGATTCGACGATCTCGCCGTCGACGCGCAGGCGGACGAAGCCCTCGCGCCGCGTCTCCGCCAACAGCTCGCGGTGCTCGCCCTTGCGGTTGACCAGGATCGGCGCCATCAGCACGAGCTTGGTCCCGGCTGCTTGGGACGCGAGCTCCCGGGCGATCTGCTCCGCAGTTTGACCGCGCACCGGTTTTCCGCACTCGTGGCAGTGCTGGGTTCCCACGCGGGCGTACAGGACGCGCAGGTAGTCCGAGATCTCGGTGATCGTTCCGACGGTAGAACGCGGGTTCGTACCCGTCGTCTTCTGCTCGATGGAGATCGTCGGAGACAGGCCACGAATCGTGTCGTAGCGCGGCTTCTCCATCTGGCCGAGGAACTGGCGCGCGTAGGCGGACAGGGACTCGACGTAACGGCGCTGCCCGTCGGCGTAGAGAGTGTCGAACGCCAGTGACGACTTGCCGGATCCGGAGACGCCGGTCATCACGACCAGCTTCTTCTTCGGAATCTTGACGTCGACGTTGCGGAGATTGTGCTCCCGCGCGCCCTTGATGCGTATGTGGTCGAGTTCCAT
>JBHHVG010000127.1:0-7870 GCA_046754165.1 Myxococcota bacterium | reverse complement strand
CAGGTCGCGTTCACGGATCCGGAATTCCCGCAGATGGGTCGCGACGCGCTCTACTATGTCCGGGCCATCGAGGCGCCGAGCCTGGCCGTCGGCGCCAATCCACTCGGGTGCACCCGCGACGATTCCGGCCGCTGCGTCGACGTCGATCCGTGCTCGTCGCGTCCGACCAGCGACGACTGCCTGGCACAGACCGAGGAGCGGGCCTGGTCGTCTCCGATCTTCATCGACCGCGCAGACAGCTGACGCGGGTCGATCCCGAACCGCTACTCGATGTAGCCGAGCGCGCGCAGCGTCTCGGACGCTGTCGGCTCGAGGGGCGAGGCGTCTCCCTGCTGCGCCATCTGTGCGCGCAGCGGAGCCAGCTCGTTCGTCAGACGCGTCACGATCTCCGGGTGGTGCTCCGCCACGTTCGAGCGTTCGCGTCTGTCCCAGCTGAGATCGAAGAGCTGGGGCGAATTGTTGCGGTACCAGATCAGCTTCCACGGGAAGTCGATGATCGACGCCATGTCGCCGAAGACGCGATCCGCGGGTCCACAGCCGCGACGGCGACGGATCATCACCTCTCCGTGCTTCGAAGACCCGCCTTCCGGCGGCACCCAGCCCGCGTCGCTGAACACGGACACGAGCGCCCGACCGCGGTCTCCCGCCCCGGCTGCGGTGGCGGCGACGGGCAGCGTTGCCCGCGTCTCGATTCCCGCCCAGGCGAGAATGGAGGGAGCGATGTCGCCAAGCCCGACCGGCGTCGAGATCGTCGCGGGTGTGACGCCGGGCAGGCCGTGGACGACCAACGGCACCCGCAGCACCTCGTTGTGCAGGCTGAACTCGTGACCGAGCAGACGGTTCTCGCCGAGGTGCTCGCCGTGGTCCGAGGTCACGATCGTCACGAGCGGCGCATCCCCAGCGGCCTTCTCGAGCGCGCGTTGGATCGCGGCGAGCGTGGCGTCGGCAGCCGCGACGCCCCCGAGGTAGAGCGCCCTCACGATCGCGAGCTCCTCGCGGGTCGGCAGCCGGTCGCAGATCCCGGCGACCTCGGCGATGCCCTTCGAGGGACCGCCCGTGCGCACGAGCGCCGCCCGCTCGACGCCGACTCCCGGCGGCAGGAAGAGGTGATCCTCTTCGATCTCGTAGGGATCGTGGACACCGAAAAGGTTCACGAATACCAGAAACGGACGGCGGGCATCGCGCTGGTCGGCCCAGGCCGAGACGCCCAGCACCACGTCGAAGATGCTGTCCGGTCTGCCGCGCGCCCGATACATCGACACACCCAGCTCGCCCTCGAAGTGGTCGAAGCCCCGGGCCATGCCGAACTGGGCCGCGACCAGCGGGTTCTCCGAGAAGCCCACCGTCTCGTAGCCAGCGGCGCCGAGCCGTTCCGCCAGGGTCGGCGGACCCTCGGGAAGCACCATGCGGCCGGCGATTCCCACCCCGTGCTGCTCGGGCTCGACCCCGGTGAACAGCGTCGCGTGGGATGGAAGCGTCCACGGTGCCGGGGCGAAGGCGCGCTCGTATCGCAGGCCCTCCGCAGCGAGAGCGTCGATGTGCGGCGTGGTCCCGTCGACGCTGCCGTAAGCCGAGACCGCGTCGGCCCGCAGCGTGTCCAGCACCACGAGCAGGAACGAGGGACGGTCGTCCGGAACTGACGGCGCGCACGCCGCGGCGGCGAGGAGGCAGGACGCCAGGGCGCGCAACGCCGCTCCTCCGGTCGCAGCCCCCGAAAGCGACCGCTGCCCTCCCCTCATCACGTCCTCGCTTTCATGTCGGCGGTCAGCGTAGCGCGAGTCGACGCGGCGCTAGCGGCGCGACCCACGGACGTCGTTCGCGTTTGCGGAGTCGGCGAACCGGGGAGCGGAGGCCCCGGTCGGCCGAGGCCACACGCCCGGGCGCCCGAACGCCCGAGGAAACCCAGGCGAACCTCTGACGGGGGGTTCGTCAGGGGTGCGCCTCTGCCGCGGGGCCAACGACGTCGTCGGGTCCCGCAGTTGGAGCGGGATGACGGCGGGGCGCGCGGTCGCAGCGACTCAGGCTAAGCTTGCCGACTGAATCCGCCGAGGAGCAACCGGCCCATGCGCGCCAGCCGAACCGCCTCATTTCTCCGGCGCGAGGTCGCTGCCCGGATCTCGACGCTGACCCGCTACTGCGACCGCCTCGTTCAGTGGCCCGCGCCCGCGTGGGAGGACGGCGAACTGCTCGAGCTGTGCGACTGCGAAGAGAAGCTCCGGGTGGCGGAGACCGATCCTCTGCCGGACCTCTCCGGAGACGAGGACGCCCGCGTGTCGGTCCTCCTCAACGGGACCTTCAATTACCACTTCGACATCCAGGGGTTGCTGCTCGACATGCGGGCGCGCCTGACGCGGGGAAGCCGGGTCATCGCCGTCTGTTACAACCCCTACCTCAAGCCGGTCTACCGCCTCGCGGATGTGTTGGGGCTGCGAAACGCGCCGCCCCCCACCACGTTCGTGACCCATGCGGCGCTCGCCAGCATCGCCAAGGCCGCGGGCTACGAGATCGTCCGCGTCCGCGCCGTGGCCCACTGCCCGTTCGAGTGGTTCGGCCTCGGCCGCGCGATCAACCGGTTGCTGAGCGCTCTGCCCGGCGTGCGAAACCTGGCGCTCGTCATGGTGGTATTCCTGCGGCCGATCCTCCCCGCGCGGGATCGCCCGTCCCTCTCGGTGATCGTCCCGGCCCGGGACGAGCGCGGCAACATCGAGCCCGCCCTCGAGCGTCTGCCGGACTTCGACGGCGCCGACGTCGAGGTGATCTTCGTGGAGGGTCACTCCACCGATGGCACCTGGGAGGAGATCCAGCGCGTCGTCGAGGCCTGGAAGGATCGCATTCCCTGCCGCGCCTATCGACAGAGCGGCGTGGGCAAGGTCGATGCGGTGCGGCTCGGCTTCTCCGAAGCCCGCAACGAGCTGCTGACGATCCTCGACGCGGACCTCACGATGCCGCCGGAGCTCCTGACGCGCTACTACGATGCGTGGTGCGACGGGCTCGCGGACTTCATCAACGGCAGCCGCCTCATCTACCCCATGGAGGGAGAGGCCATGCGGCCGCTCAATCTCCTGGGCAACCTGCTCTTCGCCAAGCTCTTGAGCTTCGTGCTCGACATGCGGATCAGCGACTCTCTGTGCGGCACCAAGCTCGTCTCCCGGCGCGACCATGAACGCTTCACCGCCTGGAGGCGGGACTTTGGCGACTTCGACCCGTTTGGAGACTTCGAGCTGCTGTTTCCCGCTGCCACCCTGGCACTCGGATGCGTCGACATCCCGGTGCGCTACCGCGACCGTACCTACGGCTCCACCAGCATCCGCCGCTTCACCCACGGCTGGCAGCTGCTGCAGATGTCAGCGGTCGGTCTGTTTCGGATCAAGCTCGGAGCGGGCTGAGGCTTCAGCGCTGGCGGGAGCGCCGCGTGCGTGCACGCTCGCGCGGGTGTCGAGCGATCTCGTCGTAGTGCTCGATGAACCAGGCGTACGTGGATTCGAGCCCGTCGCGCAGCGCGATCTGGTGACGCCATCCGAGTGCCTCGAGCTGGGGCGTTCCATCCGGCTTGCTCGCGTCGAAGACGATCTTGGCCTCCGGATGGATGATGTCGAGCAGCAGCTCCGCCACCGCCCCGATGGAGATCTCCTCACCGGTGCCGACGTTGATGTGCTCTTCGCCCTCGTAGTTCCGCATCAGAAAGAGGCAGCAGTCCGCCAGGTCGTCGACGTGCATGAACTCTCGCAGGGGCGAGCCGCTCCCCCATACCACCATCTCGCGCTCGCCCTTCAGCTTCGCCTCGTGGAGCTTGCGCATCAGCGCCGGCATCACGTGCGAGCTCTGGAGATCGAAATTGTCGCCGGGGCCGTACAGATTCGTCGGCATGGCGGAGACGAAGTTGCAGCCGTACTGGCGCTTGTAGGCGGCGCACAGCTTGATGCCGGCGATCTTCGCGATCGCGTAGGCCTCGTTGGTGGGCTCGAGGGCGCCGCTCAGCAGGTGCTCCTCGCGGATCGGCTGCGGCGCGTGGCGCGGGTAGACGCAGGAGCTTCCGAGGTAGAGGAGCTTCTCGACCCCCTGGCGGTAGGCCGCGTCGACCACCGTGCAGTGGATCATCAGGTTGTCGTACAGGAACTCTGCGGGATAGGTGTCGTTCTCGAGCACGCCGCCGACGGTGCCGGCCACCAGGAACACGTAGGCTGGGCGGTAGGCCTCGAACCACGCGTCCACCAGCGACTGGTCGCGCAGATCGAGCTCGGCGCTCGTCGCGAGCAGCAGGTTGCCGAAGCCCTCGGCTTCGAGGCGTCGCACGATGGCCGAGCCCACGAGCCCGGTGTGGCCCGCCACGTAGATGGGCGCGTCCGGTGCGATCTCTTGCGGCACGCTGCTTCCCCCGAGCCCAGCCGTCGCCCGTTGCGGACGCAGCGTATCGTACCGGATTATAGGATCGAGCCCGCGCGTCCGCTGGGGACGGTCACAGCAACACGCGGCGCGTCACGATCCACTCGTCCCCGCCGTGCACCGGCACGGCGAACTCCGGACGCGCCCGCAACAGCGGAGCTGCCTCGGGCGGCAGGCCGGGACGGCGGTCGATCACCGTGGCCTCGACCGGATCCGCGTTCCCGAGTACGAGGGTGAGCACGAAGCCTTCTTCCGGCGCCGTCTCGTAGGTGATCCAGTTCCAGCCATTCGACCAGCGCAGGAAGCGCTTCGAAGCCCGGGGAACCGATTCGCCGGCCACCACGGCCTCGCGAACGTCCGCATCCGGCGGCAGGGCCAGACCGAGCGGGCCGGCACCGCGCTGGGACCGCAGCCGCAGCGTCACTCGCCGTCCATCGGGACGCGTCTCCCGATTCAGGACCTCGACCGTCGGCGCGGGTGTCCGCCGCGCGGGGGCCTCGCCGCTGTAGGCCGCCCAGCGTTGCGAGGTGAACGGAAACGGCCGCACCGCCTCGTCGCCGAGCCCCGCCGCGGCGCGGAGGGCCTCGCCCGGTGAATCGCCCCAGGTCGTCGCCAGCCAGCGGGCGTCGCCGGAGTCCGTATCCTCGTGGTAGCCGATCGAGAGGTGGGCCGGGTGATCGGGGGAGTACGGCGGACGCGTCGCCGCGACGCCCAGTGCCATCGCGCCGACCCCAGCGACCCCCGCCACCAGGCGCCACATTGTGCGCCGCGGTGCCGCGACGAGCAGCGGCGCGGCGGCGGCGACCGACGCAGCCAACGGAAAGACGACCGCTGGCGCCAGCCGCAGGCCCGTGACGTCTTCCAGCCCGCGCACCATCGGCATCCACAGCGCCCCCATCGCCGCAAGCGGCACGAGACCGCAGAGCGCCGCCCGCCAGCCCGAGCCCGGCCTGCGACAGGCGTCGCAGCTCCCCGCCGCCAGCACCGCCGCGAGGGCCGGGACGAGGAAGAGGAAGGAAAATCCCTCGAACGACAGTGCCAGCACGGTCCCGACGACAGCACAGCCACCCCACATCCCGAGCCACAGACCCCACGGCAAGGCGCGCCGCGCGAACCACAGCGCGAGGGACCATGAGCCCGCCAGGCCGACGCAACAGAGGGCGACCCGCGTCGCCTGCGGGTGGGCGGTGGCCGGCGCGGTGGCACCCGACACGCTGTGCAGAAACCACTCCGGCAGCAGCGACACGGCGGCCGGCAGCAACATCATCGACCCCCAGGCGACGGCGCCCCACATGACGGCGGAGACACTCGTTCCACCCGCCCTCAAGAGCTGCGCGCCGCCCGCGGAGAGCCCCGCCAGCGCGAGCAGCGCGAGTGGCAGCGTCGCCCATGCGGGCCAGCGCGCGACGAACGCGCCAAACAGATCGAAGTAGACGAGCTCCCGATCTGCCGGCAGCGGCAGGTCTTCGGACGCGAGCGCGCGCACGACCGCGAGCACGTTCTCGCCGTGGTGCTGCAAGCTCGCTCGGCTCACACGGGCGAGATCGTCGCGGGGCGTGTGGTAGTGCTCGACGTTTCCGATGTGGGCGAAGTTGAGTCCGGCGTAGCCGTGTCGCTGGAAGACCGTGAAATCCGTGTCGTTCGGCAGCAGGTCGTAGGCTGTCGCGAACGCCGAGCTGGTGAGGGGACGCCGAACCGAGCGGGCGAACACCTCGACCAGCGCAGAACTTCCGGGGCTGGTCTCGAACATCAGGCTCGGGCCAGAGCTGCCGCGGGCCTCGACGTTCACAACCGCGGCGACGTCGTCCTCCCAGGGGTCCCGGGTGAACGCCACCGCTCCGAGGAGTCCGACCTCCTCGCCATCATCGATCAGGAAGATGACGTCGCGAGGCAGCGGTTTCCCCGCGCGCAGCGCGCGCGCCACCTCGAGCGCCACCGCGACCCCCACGCCATCATCGGAGGCGCCCGGACCCGCGTACACCGAGTCGTAGTGCGTCGCGAGCAAGACGGCTCCGGGTGCGCCGGAGCCGGGAAGACGCGCCAGCACGTTTCGGACGTCTGCACAGGTGCCCCAATCGCTGCATGCGAGCGCGTCGCGCACGTCTGGCGCGTACCCCGAGCCGGTGAGCGTCGCCACGATCCGCTCGCGCACCACGGCGTTCGCTGGCGATCCAGTCGGGTGCGGCAGCTCTCCGTCCAGGACGAACGCGAGGGCGTCGAACGCCCGGGCGGCTGAGAACGTGCCGGCCGGGGCGTCGACGTCGCGCGGCGCCAGTGGCGCGAAACGCGTCGCCGTGAGGGCTGCGAGGGCCAGCAGCAAGGCCATGGCGGTGGCGAAGCCGAGGGAGTTGCGCGGGGACGGCTCCAGCCACGAGGCGAAGTACGGACGCGTCACGGGCCGAGTATGCCGGAGCGAAACCGCCGACCCAAACGCGGGAGGTAGGACGACGCGCGTCGTTCGCGTAGAGTGCCCGTCGTGACGCGCTCTTCGTTCGTAGCCGCGATCTCAGCCCTCGCCATCGTCATCGGAGCAGCCTCCTGGTCCCAACCGGACCTCGTGAACGCCGACCTGTGGTGGCACCTCGCCTCGGGCCGGCAGATCGCCGAGAGCGGTGAGATCCCGAAGGTCGATTCCTTCTCGCACACCGCCGCGGGCGAGCCCTGGATCAACCACGGCTGGCTGTGGGATCGGCTGGCGTGGTCCGCGTATCGCGTGCATCCGGACGTGCTCGCGGGTCTCAACCTCGCCCTCATCGCAGCGATGTTCTGGCTCGTCTCCTTGTCTGCACGACGGGCGGCGGGCTCCTGGGTCGCGGCGGGTGCCGCGACCTGGCTGGCGGCCGGGACCTGCCACTGGTTCCTCGACATTCGGCCCCAGATGGTGACGCTCTTCCTCACGGCGCTGCTGCTCGCGACGCTCGGCGGCAGACGCGCCCCCTGGACGTGGCCGCCCCTCTTCCTGGTCTGGTCCAACCTGCACGCGGGCTTCGCCTTCGGCCTCGGCCTCGTGGGCCTCCACCTCCTCATCACGACAGTCCGGGCGCTTGCCGGCCGTGATCGGAGCGCGCTTCCCGTGTCCGGTTGGATCGGACTCGGCCTGGCCGCGCTCGCGGTCGGCATCAACCCCTGGAGCTTCGAGATCTACGCGGTGCCATTCCAGCCCCTCGATCCGCAGACGCCTTTCCAGGACCTGATCGAATGGCTGCCGCCCGCCCTCGGCCTCGACCCGCGCAGCTACGGCGGCCGCTTCGTCTGGATGGCGCTCGCTGCGTTCGCCGGCGCCGTTCGCTTCCGACGCGCTCCCCTTTCCGTCGCCCTGGCCGCCGTGACGCTGGTCATGGCGCTCTCCGCGCGCCGCTTCATTCCGCTCTTCGCGATCGTCGCGGCGCCAGCCGCCGCCGTCGGGCTGGCACCCTGTTGGGAGCTGCTGCGACAGCGCGCATCCGTCCTGTCGCAGCCCGGCGCGCGCACCGCCGCCGGCCGCGTC
>JBHHVG010000126.1:0-7875 GCA_046754165.1 Myxococcota bacterium | reverse complement strand
TAGGTCGTCTCCGGGATCTCGTTCCAGGCACGATCCGTCGGACTGGTGAAGACGCCGTCCCGGACGAAGACCACGCGGGCCTCCGCGGGAGCAGTCGACTGGGCCACTGCTCCGTGTGACCACATGAGCACAGCCGCGAGCGCAAAACCATAGGCCATGGACACCTGACTTCCTCCTCTGTGCGGACTCACGTCACGTCCAAGCGGTAGACGTTCCGCTTCTTGTCGTAGCCCGCTCGCGTCGTCGGAGGTTCCGTGATCGGTACCTCCGCGACCTGCTTGCCATCCCGGTTGTAGCCAGTGGCCACCTGCTTCTTCACCTTGAAGGTCTCCATGATCTCGGGAGAGCTCCCGAAGAGCTGCAGCAGACCCGCCAGCGTCTCGTCGTTCGGGATGTCTCGATACGCGTCGATCGCGTGTTGCACGCCGTCTCCGAACATCTGCTCGAGGAAGTCCGTCGACGCGTGGATCGGCGGGATGTAGTAGACATTCGGTCCCGTCCCGAACTGGGGGTAGAGCGGCAGGGCCATCTTGCGAATGTGCACCAGGTAGTCGATCGGATTGTTCGGATTGGGCTTGCCCTTGCGTGGATCCGTGACGAAGCCCTGCCCGCGGATCTTCCCGATGCAATTTTCGACGCACTGTGTCTGTCTGCCCTTCTCGATCTTCGGGTAGCAGCCGATGCACTTCTCGGACACCTCGTGATTCGCGCGAAACAGGGACTTCCCGTACGGGCAGCCCTTGACACACTCGCGATAACCGCGGCATCGGCTCTGGTCGATCAACACGATGCCGTCTTCCTCGCGCTTGTAGATCGCCTTGCGCGGACAGGCCGCCAGACAGGCCGGGTGGGTGCAGTGGTTGCAGATGCGCGGCATGTAGAAGAACCACAGGGGATGCGTCGGATCGTCGATGTGTGCACCTTGCGGCATCTCGCCGCCGGCGATCACGTCCTCGCCGATGTTCGGGTGGTTCCAGTCCTCGTCGCCGGGCCTGTAGCCGACCATCTTCTCGGTGGTCTGGTTCGCCGCCTCGAAGATCGTCTTGCCGTGGTAGCTGCCATTCCTCCACTCGCCGGGACCTATCATCTGAAGCACCGCGAGGTCCCAGGCCTTGGGATAGCCGCCGTAGGGCTTGGTCTCGACGTTGTTCCAGAACATGTACTCCTGACCGCGACCGGAGCTCCATGTCATCTTGCAGGCGATCGAGCAGGTCTGACAGGCGATGCACTTGTTCAGGTCGAAGATCCAGGCGATCTGCCTCTTCGGACGCGCGTCTCCGTACGGGTAATCCATCTTGCGACCCAGCTGCCAATTGAAGACCTTCGCCATGAAATCAGCTCTCCTTCCTGTCGACGTTGACGAACTTGCCAGCCAGGAACCGCAGCATGGCCTCGCTCTCCTGGCCGGGCCGGATCCCGAGCGCGATCGGCTCCCACGGGCTCTTGCCGTCCTTGCCGCCCGCCTCCGCCCTGGTGAATTTCACGAACGCCTCGCGCGGCGCCCCGTTCGCGCAGTGAACGTCGGGGCAGAAGCCCGTCCCGACCCCTTGACCCATCAGGTTCTTGCGGACGAGCGAGTCGGTGAGCAGCGTCGGGCGCAGCCAGGAGCGCGTTCCGCTCTGATGGCTGCCGTAGCGGTACATCGCCTGGTAGCCGGTGACAGGGCTCTTGGCTTGCCCATCGGGGCGCTCCTCGTGGCCGCGGACGCTGCCGAAGGACGCCCCTACGAAGTGGAAGAATGTCCGCGCCACGCCGCGCGGCGTCCCGGGGTAGTAACGCGCGCGCATCATGGCGCGCGCCACCTTGGCTTCCGCGGGCCGGTCCTGCCAGCCGTGGAAGGGGCGGTCCTCCGGGTCCGCGTCCACCCAGACGTAATCTCCGTCACCGATACCCAGCTCCTTGGCGTCCGTCGGGTTGATGTCGACGTAGCCTTCGCCCACCCAGGGTGAACGCTTGTCGTGGCGGTACATGTCGCCGTAGGGGCCCCACCAGACCGCCAGGATGTCGAGGTCGGAGACCAGGGTGTGCACGCTGTGACGGTACTTGGGCGTGATCCACTGGTGCGTGAATCCCTTGACCATCAGCGGGTGCTTCGTCTTCAACAGCTCGTCTGGCGTCATCACGATGTTGCGTACCTGCCGCGTCTCTCCTCGAAGATCGTCTGGCGAGAACCCCAGATCCTTCGGTGTGTCCGGCCGGATCAACGGGTGCGGCGCAGCGACGATCACGTTGGGCTCGTGGAAGGTGGAATCCACGGGCTCGCGGTGCAGCGGGATGTTCTCACCGTGCATGCGGAACTCGGGCTCGTCGCGCATGAACTCGAGCCGCCCGGTGCGGTTGTACCAGGGCAGGCACTCGACGCTCTGCTCGTATCCGATGAACTTCGGGTAGCTCCGTCCCATCATCATGACGGGGATGCCCTTCTCGGCCTTCTCCAGCAGGTCGGAGAAGCGGTACCCCTTGGTGATGTTGCTGTGGTCCAGGACGCGCTGGATGTAGGTCGCCGCCTTGTCTTTCTCGATGAAGTGCCAGTAGGCACGGAAGCGCTCGTCACCGGTGAGCTCCGCGAGCATGCCGGCCACTCCGGCGTAGATCTGCGTGTCGGAGCGCGTGTTGTGGATGCGATCGACTCGTGAGAGCGGCATCACCTGCATGAATGGATTCGTGCAGGAGTTCGTCATGTCGTGGACGTTGTACTCGCCCCAGGAGTCGACCCCCAGCACGACGTCCGCGTACTCGCAGCTCCCGGTCCACCACCACTCGTTCACGATCACCGCGTCGATCATGCGCTTGCTCTGGGCCTTCCCGCGGTACGAGGGATGCCGCAGCAGGTTCATCACCACGTCGTAGTGCCCCTTGGCGTTGCCGAGCAGCGAGTTGGACGCCGAGAACCACAGCTGCTTCGTGGGAAGCGGCATGTGGCTCTTGCCGTTGTAGACGTTCCCGTGCACGTCCAGCGGCGTATCACCGTGGCTGTAGAAATGTGCCGACTGCATGCGGATGGTCGGACGGATCCGCACCGTCTTTCCCGGGTCGAGTTCGGGATCGAACGGATCTTCGGCCATGTACTGGGGCATGCCGTTGAAGTAGGCGGCGCGGTAGTTTCCGGCGTAGCTTCCCACGTTGCCACCGCGGAAGCCGACGTTGCGGGTCAGGCTGGCGACGAGAAAGATGGCGCGGTCCTTCTGGTCGGCGTTGAACATCTGGTTCGGGCCCATGCCGACAGTAAACAGCACGCCCTCGGGATTGTCGGCGCATTGCTTCGCCAGGCTCTGCACCGCGCTCGCGGGCGCCCAGGTCACCTTCTGAACGTTCTCGAGCGACCAGGTGTCGCGCAGGTGCTGCCAGACCAGGTCGAAAACCGGTCGCATCTCGACGGTGGTTCCGCCGATCACCGCGTTGAACTTGCCCTCCAGGGCCGGGTCGACGCCGCGCTCGAAGAAGTACTTTCCGATGTCGTCGCGCGACACCGCCGCCGGGGCGCCGGTCTTCGTGTCCCATACCACGAAGTCGCCCCAGGCTTCGCGCATCTCCTCCGACACGACGGGATATCCCTCGTCGGTGGCGAAGGGCGCGACCTTCTCGCCGGGCCCCAGAAGCCGCGTGCGCTTCAGCTTCGCGTTCTCGTGACCCGGGATGACATCCGCGGCCCGCAGCAACTGCTTCGTGTCCATCCTCACCAGAAGCGGAAGATCGGTGTGGCCCTTGACGAACTCTTCGTCGTAGAGGCCCTTGTCGATGATCTCCCTGGCGACGCCAAGCGCGAGCGCCGGGTCCGTCCCCGGCCGGATGACGATGATCTCGTCCGACTTGGACGCCGTGGAGCTGTACTCCGTGGTGATCGAGATGACCCGGGTGCCCTTCATCCGCGCCTCCGTCAGGAAGTGCGCGTCGGGCATCTTGGTGGAAATCCAGTTCATCCCCCAGAGGATCGCCACCTTCGCGTACTCGACATTGGCGAGATCGAAGTCGATCGTCTGCTGACCGCAGACCATCGGGTGGCCCGGCGGCAGGTCGGTGTGCCAGGTGTAGTTGTCCAGGCCCACGCCGCCCTTGGCTGCTCCCGCTGCCACGCCGCGAACGTACGCGTCGAGCAGAGCCATGGAGTTCGCCTGTCGGTACTGGCCGAAGAGCTTGATCGAGCCGAGCACGGGCATGCCACCGCGGAACTTCAACGTTCGCGTTCCGGCACCCTCGCAGGCCTTGACCATCTCGGGGTGGTAGTCCTGCGCGAGCAGGCGCTCCGCGCCCCTGTCACCCGAGTAGTACTTCGCCAGGTGCATCTGGACCTTGGCGACGAGCGCGTAGGCCTCGTCCCAACCGACCGTCATGAAGCTGTCTTCGCCTCGACGGAAGAGCTCGGCCGGCGGCAGCCCGTTCTCGTCTCTCGGGAAGTCGCGCTCGACCCACTCCATGAAGCCACGGCGCACCTTGGGGCTCTTCACACGACGATCGCCGCTGAAGCGCCGGACCACGGCGATTCCCTTGTTGCAGTGGCGAGGATCCCAGCGCTGTGACGCTTTCGTGCCGTATAGGTCGCTCGCCTCGTTGAAGCGCTGCGTCGGCCCGCAGCGGGTGATGACGCCGTTCTTGACGTACGCCCGCAGGTAGCAGTTGTGGGTACAGTTGGGCGTGCAGACGAAGACGAAGGAGTCGTCGGTGGCGTAGACATCCCGGTACAGCTTCTCCCAGTTCCGATCCGGGTAGCTCGCGAGCGGATTCGTCGTGGCGGATGCAGGTTTCAGCATGGAGAGCGAGAGCAGCTCGCTGGCTGCGACCACCGCGACGGTCGCGGAGGCGCCCTTCAGGAACTCTCGTCGCCTGATGCCCGAATCGGAATCCATCGTCGGTCTCCCTTTCACCTGTCGCGCGTGAGGCGTTGCGCCTCGGTCAAGCCGCCCCATGTGACGTGATGCCACCGCTCCAGACGAATAGGGACGCTCCGTGAGTCCAATTCTGTTGCTAGATGGCCCGCCATCCGGGGGAGATGCACATTTAATGCCCAACGCTCTCCCCGGTCCGGGTGTGGGGGCGGCTTCTGCGAATAAGGACCCCGGCGGCTCGCTTCGATGCAAGGACGAGCGCGGTCCCAGGGCGGGACTCCGCGCCACCGCAACGACTTGACCGCCGCGAGCAAAGAACCTATCGAGTTCTCGATCGCGGGTCTGGAAGGGAGCGCCAGTTCGTGTGGCAACGTTCCTCAGCGGTTTGCGGGTCGGGCTGAGAGCCGGTCGATGATGGCGCTGCGCGGTGAACCCGTGCTGCTCACGGGGGCGACCGGCTTTCTCGGCCGACACATCGCGGGGGCGCTGTGCGACGCCGGATACGAGGTCGTCACCATGCTGCGTCGGGAGCGAGGCGACTCGACCGAACCACTGGGATCCCGCCGTGTCTGGGGAGACCTCGAGCGGCCCGATTCCCTGGCGGTGGCCATGAAGGGCGTGCAATCCGTGGTGCACGCGGCGGGCTTCGTCTCGAATGCGGCGCGCGATCGGGAGCGGCTGTTCTCCGTCAACGCGCTCGGCGCCAGGAATCTCCTCGACGCCGCGGCGGCGGCCGGCGTACGTCGCGTCGTCTTCACCTCGAGCACGTCGGCCGTGGCAGCGCTTTACGAGGATCGCCCGGATCTCGCGCTCACGGAGGACGTCGCCTTCAACCTCGCCGACCTGGAGGTTCCCTACGTCCAGGCGAAACGCCTCGCCCACGAGGCCGCGCTCACATCGCGGGAGGCGGGCCTCTCGGTCGTGGTGCTGAGCCCGACCTTCGTGCTCGGCCCCGGCGACTGGCGCCTCACCTCTTCGGAGCTGGTCGACGCCTTCGTCCGGCGCCGCGTTCCGGGCCATCTCGACGGCGGCATCAACCCGGTCGATGTACGAGACCTCGCGCCGGCCTACGTGGCGGCGCTCGACCACCCGGATCCGGGCCCGCACTACATCCTCGCGGGTCCCGAGAACCTGACGACCCGCGCGCTGTTCCAGCGACTTGCCGCCTGCAGCGGCGTCTCCGCGCCACGACTCCGGATTCCGCGCTGGGCCGCCCTCGCCGCGGGCATCTGCAGCGAGCGCGTGGCGCCGGGCGCCTCGCTCAATGCGGCGACGGTTCGCCTGGGATCCCTCTACTGGTATTTCGACGCCGCTCTCGCCCGTCGTGAGCTGGGGTTCGAGACGCGCCCGCTGGACGAGACGCTGCGGAGCGCGGTGGACTGGGTCCGGAAGCTTCCTCGCATGAAGATCGGGCGTCCTCCGGCTCCGTAGGCTGCCAGGCCCGCGGGGTGCGTCGGGCGGAACCGCGAAGCGGGAACGAACGATCGGGCGAGAACCGCGTGATACACTTCTCGCGCTCACCGCGGGGAGAACCGTCCGGGCATGAAGCGAGGTCTCACGTCCTTCACGCGCGTGACGGCCCGGGCGTGGCTCGCCGGGCTCGCGTTGGCGGCGGGGTGCGGGACGGAGCCGGAGAGCCCACGGAGCGAGCCGACGACGGCGCCGGCAGCGGACGCCGTCGCGGGCGAAGCGGCAAATTCCGCGGCGAAGCGCCCCTTCAACGTCGTCCTCATCACCCTCGACACCGTGCGCGCCGACGCCCTGGGTGCCTACGGACAGCCCCTCGAGAACTCTCCGACCCTCGACCGGCTGGCGGCCGAGGGCGTGCTCTTCGAGCGGGCGAGCTCCTCGGCTCCAAGCACCCTGCCCTCCCACGCGACGATCATGACGGGCCAGTTCCCGTTCTCCCACGGCGTGCGGAGCAACGCGGGCTACGTGCTGCCCGACGCCAGCGTGACCCTCGCCGAGATCTTCCGGGAGCGGGGCTACCGCACGGCCGCCGAGATCGCGGCGCCGGTGCTCGACAGAAAGACCGGGATGGACCAGGGCTTCGACCGCTTCCGTGATCTCGGCGCGGCCGGCGTAGAGCGCATCCGGACCGAGATCCGCGACGAGGGGGGCGCGGCGCGAATGCAGGTTCTGGAGGAACGTGCGGCCGAAGACGTCACACGTTCGGCGAAGACCTTCGTCACCCACAACCGCCAGCGTCCGTTCTTCCTGTGGCTCCACTACTTCGACGCACACCAGAGCTACATCCCGCGCCCGGAGTTCCAGGCGCAGCTTCCGAACGACCCGTACCACGCGGAGATCCTCTACGCCGATCACCAGATTGGACTGCTGATCCGCCACCTCGAAGACGTCGGGCTGCGCGAACAGACCCTCGTCGTGATCGTCTCGGACCACGGAGAAGGGCTGGGCGAGCACGGCGAGAGTTCCCATGCCTACTATCTCTACGACACCACGATGCGCGTACCGCTGCTGTTCTGGGGTCCGCCGCAGCTGCCCGCGGGCCGCCGGGTCGCTGCGGTGGTGCGCACGGCCGACATCGCGCCGACGATCCTCGACGTCGTCGGAATTCCGGTGCCGCCGGAGATGCAAGGAGTGTCGCTGCTGCCACTCGTCTCCGGCGAGCGAGACGATCTCGACCTCGCCGCCTACGGCGAGTCCGCCGAGATCGCGTCGCTGTTCAACGGCTCGGTGCTGCGATCGCTGCGCCACGGAGACTGGAAGTACGTGCACCAGGTCCCGCCCGAGCTCTACGACATCGCGAGTGATCCGGGGGAGACTCGCAACCTCGCGCCGTCGCAGCCCGAGAAGGTCGCCCTGCTGAGGCAGCGCCTGGAATCCCTGGTCGGCGCCGCGCCGTCTTCGCCGGGCGGGGCCGCCGTGCCCGTCGGCCAGGAGGTGGCCCAGCAGCTCCAGGCGCTCGGCTACGTCGCGGTCGGCGACACCGCGGGAATCGAAGAGGAACTCGCGACACTTGCGGTCCACGGCCCGTCGCCGCCCAGCCTGGCGGCGGACATCGAGCGCTACTCGACCGCGATGGGGATGG